>JAGSHR010000272.1 GCA_029855985.1 Candidatus Njordarchaeota archaeon | reverse complement strand
TCCAAGAATTTTAACTAATTCTTCAGAAACTTGCGAATCTTTCCTTGTAATAGGCGTCTTTACGTTTCCATTAGCATCAATCTCGTATAATCCTGCATCGACTTGGTTTCCTCGTCTTTCTCTAAAAATTCGATAAAATTTACCTTCGTTTACTATATCTACTTCCACTCTCATATGTTTCTTGTTGTGCTTAACTAGTGAATCGATATTCCCTCTAGTGTGCTCCTTGAATAATGCAAAACTAATTGCTTCCAATAAACTTGTCTTACCTGCACCGTTAGGGCCAACAATAAGCGTAATTCCTGGTTGAAAATTTATTTCAGTATCTTCATGTGAGAGAAAATTCTTCAGTTTTAACCTCTTAATTATCATTTCTTCCACCTGTTCTGAAAGTAATACTCTGCGAATTTCTTGGCTCCTTCTACATTATCTTGCGCGAGTTTCTTAAAGAGGTCGTACGCAAATTGTGCTACTTCATCATTCTTAAAGTGTTCTTTAAATAGTTTAAAGAAATCAATTCTATCTGATTTGTAAGACTGTAAAATTAACTCTTCTTTTTCGAGTTTGAAGTCAATTCTCGTAATATGCGATACTTCTCTCAATCTGTTGGCAATTAATGCATTGTAATATGCGAACTCTTTAGAAGACTTTCCTGTTATAGTTACTCTTACAACGGGTTTCTTATGAGAGTTTTTTGCTATATTTTCCAATAAAGAATATATCTCCTCTAACTTGTTGTTTACATCTTTGACTTCTATAGAGAATGTCTCAAAAGGTCTAGTTGTTTCTAGATCTATTTTTTGAACCTCGACCTCTGAATCAGAAAAGTCTACTAAATAGAACCCTTTCTTATTTCTCTTATAATCTTCTACTTCGTCAAATCTCCAAATATCTATTGATCCAGGGTACGCTAGTTTTCCTAGTCCAAAATTCTCGACATGTCTTACATGAATATGCCCTAATGCATAATAATGAAAATCACTAGGTATCTCCTCAAGTCTTAGTTCATAAGCCCCTGCAAATGGAAGGAGTCTATCTATTCCTTGATGTATCACAAGGATTCGCTTTTTATATTCTTGGGATTTTTTAGCAAGCTTTGTAAGGTCCTCTTTTAGGGCGTTTACATAAAATCTAGGCGTATACGCAATTCCTCCAATGAATATATCTTCGTACTTTGCGACTTTATCTTTCCCACCAAGAAGAACAAAATTATCAAATATAGAAAATAGTGTTTGTGGTGGGATAGAGCCCTTTCTAAAAACTAAGTCATGATTTCCTGGTATTGCAAAAACCTTTATGTTTTTCTCATCAAGCCTCTTGATTGCCTCTTGTGCAACTTTTAGCGCTTTTGGGTAAGGTCTGTTATTTTCGAATAAGTCCCCGGAGTGTATTACAAAATCTACATGTTCCTCAATAATTTTATCGATCGCTTCGTTGAATGATTCATAAAAATCATTTTCTCTTTCTTCATTGTTAAATTGCCTATATCCAAGATGCGTATCCGCTATATGTGCAAACTGAACCAACTTACCACTCCCCTTCACCTAATATTTTCTCTCTTTCCTTCTTTTCTTCCTCTATACGTTTTTCCTTCTCCAAAGCAGCCTTCTTCCACTCGTTAACTATATCTATGTCTTGCCCTATTGTTTTACCTTCAAATTTATCAATTTTTACCAGTGCAGGTATCTTTGTCATCATACCCAAAATTATTGCTTCTCCTGGATTTAAAGATGTCAGATAGTCCATCAAATCGTTTGTTAAAGTCTCGCTGGCTCTTTGAACGTGTTGCTGATCGCTTGGCTCAACTAGCTTTAGGATTATCATATTGTTTACCTGTGAAAGAGCATCAATATCCACAGCTTTTGGACGTTGGCTTACTAAGCAAAGTCCAACACCAAATTTTCTACCTTCACGAGCAATCCTAGATATCCAGTATTTTGAAAGTGTAGTCCTATCTTTTGGGGCAAGTACATGAGCTTCTTCTAATATCACAAAAATTGGATAGGGGAAACCTTCATTTTCACGTTTGTATCTTTTTCGCTCATTAAGTAATCTTCGAAGAATATGACTAACTATTACATCTGCAACATCTTCATCTACCGAGCCTAGATCTACAACATTAGCTCTTTTCAGTTCAATAGATTTCAAAAAGTCAGGAGATCTATCATCAATAATAGTTCCATATCTTTCTCTCAAATCATCAAGCTTGTTTAAAACAGCTGCAATAGCCCCCACATCGGATTTTTTAATTTTTTTCTTCTCTTTTTCTTTCTCCTCTTTGGGCTCTATTAAATCTTGTAAATACTCCTCTATCTCCTCAATAAATGGTTTCTTCAACTTATTCTTGTATAGCAACTCTTTTGCATGTTTGTATGCCTTTCTAAGATAACGAGCTTGTATGAATGCATTCGATGGTATGTTCATAAGAATTTCAAGTTCAGGTAATGTGAGTAGCCTTGGGTTGAGTAATGGCATTATTTTATTTACTCTGCCGTTTTTGAATTCAGCGTTAATATACTCTGAATGCATGTCAAAGATTAAGACGCACCCTCCAAGCTTTAGTATCTGGTCTACAATTATCGCAACTGTGTTTGATTTCCCTGCACCAGTAATTGCTAAAATTGCGAGATGACGAGAAACCATCTTGTTGACATCAATATATACATCAACATCTGGGTGTGTTATCAAATGCCCTATTTTTATTCCACTACTCTCGATGGAGAAAATCTTACTTAGAATATCCTTTTTCGCGGTTCTTATTATAGTTCCAGGTGGTGGAGGCACTTTTGGAATTTCTAATGTGTTAATATCCCCTAAAATCCTAATAACACCCTTTATGTAATAATCCTCTCCTTCAATAGTTTTTATACGCTCTATTATCGCAGGATCATAAATGTCCTCTGATATTGCAACATTTCCTCTTACTAGATGCGTAATTAATCCCAAAATTTTACTGTTATCCGTCTCTATAATAACATATTCCCCAATTCTTGGCATCTTCTTAGAAACAAATACTACATAAGAAGGCGTAGCCTCTCCTATACACCTTCCTACTATATCTTCTTCGCTCATAACATTTCTCTCCCAGTTTTTTCAAAATAGCCTAATCCAATCGCTTTAGCAATCTCAAACATATCTTTTCTTGATATTTTTACGTCCCTATGAGCCCGTGTTAGGAGATACGGATATCCCTCCACAACATATGCTTCTAAATCATCAAGTATTTTCCTGATTTTCTCCTCATTTATCATATCCGCGACTACTTCCATACGTAAAACAGTGGCCTTCTTATTAAATCTCACATAAAAGAATGAAATTCTCGTGTTTCTGAATAACTGCTGTAAAATTGGAAATGCAATCTTATATTTCTTTTTGATTAAGTCATGTATCTTGAGTGGTTCGTATGAATATCCTGGTGTTGTGCAGAACCTCTCGAAAATTGCCATATCTGGGATTGTTCTTTTGAAGTAGTGATTGCCTGTAGAGCGCTTCGATATGGCTATAATTTTATCTGAGTGTTCAAGTAGCTTTGATAATGTAAGAAGGTTTTCTAGGTATTCCAAGTAAATCAGTGCTGGTGTAATCTCTTCAAGGGCATCAGTTCCCAAGAAATCAACAACCTCGCTGTATAGCCTTTTTGAATAAACACTTGAGAAATCATTCGAATCTAGAGAGTTTTTTATATCTCCTAGAAATCTTTTTTTGAGTTTTTCTTTTGTGGATACATTAGGTCTGTGAGCATATGCTGCTGGCCTTATAATGTCTCCAATAATTGAACCATCAAGTAAGATGTAATCTGTCTCGATCCCATTTGATAGCATCTTTAGAACAGCTTTTTTCTCTAGTATGGACATATACATTCTTAAACGGTCTCTAGTAAATTTGTATGGGATTAGAACATCGACATCAAGATTAGTCTCTGTAAGAAGTTTGTTACCATCATAAAAAACAGATTCCGCGGAAGCAGCATAAACTAGATACTTTTTGTATTCTATGTAGTTAACACTTCCATCTTCACCAATTATCCTTCTTTTCTCGGTATTCTTTGGAGTGTATTCTTTCCAAAAACTGTGGGGATTTATGTCCTCAAGTGAACTATCTAACTCTGTCAATTTTTTTCTTAGCTCATTTTTTCTCTTTACAACATATTCGATCAGTTTTTCCAGCATGTATTATTTCCCCATGTAATATGTTGTATTGCGTAATAAAATTAATATGTATAATACCCGAGATTCATACATCTATCACTGCCTAAATCTGAAATAATCACTGTTACTATTAATCTGTTTTGAAAAAATAATGTCGGCAAATGGGAGTGTTTCAAGTGAGCGCTATCAATGAAAGAGTACCCGAGCCGTCAGATTTTGAAATAGGTGACCGGTTGGAAATCAACAAAATTTTGGTTGATATGGATTATATTGAGTACACTGCAGAGAACGCATTAAAAGAAGATAAATGGGTTATTATGGTTGTAGTTGGCACAAAACCCGATTTCTATAAACAGTACTCGCTTCTCTATTGGGCTAAAAAACTGAAAGTACCTGTGATTTTAGCAACCACTGGTCAGCATTATGACAAGTTACTCGGGTACGGCTTAAAAGAATTTAAAATGTATCCTTCTATTGATCTAAACATTCGTGGAGATTTGCTTAGAAAAGCAACAGAGATGTTTTATCGCGTAGGTCAACTTGGTAAACTTCTTAAGAAAAAGTACCCCAAACTTATCGTTTTGCCTATACCTCATGGGGATACCTTGAGCGCTGCTATAGTTTCTGCGTCGTGGTTCTTATCTACTCGGCAAGGCGTAGGTCAAAACGAAGCTGGACTTAGAGGAATGGCCCCAAAATCTTGGAAAAATATGGAAATTTATCATAAGCTTCGTAATGCAACTATCGACTATTCAAAATTCATAGAAGACCAATGGTATGGTGAGTGGTTTGTTTTGAGAAATGAACCATATCCGGAACAGTGGGATACATTTGTTAGTGGTGCTGGAGCTGCATATCTTTTCGCACCACATAAAATTAATCGTTTTCACCTTCTTAATGAAGGATATCAAAATGAAAGTATACAAGTTGTAGGAAATTCTGTTGTTGATGCAATAAAGCTTGTTCCAAAGCCAGAAAAATCAATATTTGACGAATATCCAAAGCTGGATGATTACGATAACTGGATACGTGTTGATATACATCGTCGTGGGAACCTTGTCGAGTCCAGATTCAAAGCTATTGTAGACGGTATTCTAAAACTTGTAAAAAGTGGTCAACCTGTTGTATGGGTTGAATTAGTGGCGACAAGAAATGCATTAGAATATTATGGTTTGAGAGAGAAAGTTCTTCGGCTTGCTGAGGAGTATGACAATTTCTTATTCACACCATTATGGGCAAGCTATGGTAACGTAATTGAATTTTGGAAAAGTGGTAAATGTATTGCTGAATTGACCGACAGTGGGAGTATCCAAGAAGAACTTAATGAAATCTCTGATGTTCTGTGTTTCACCGTCCGTTTTAATACGGATCGCCCTGAGAGTGTTTTTGATGCGAAATCAAATCTATTAGTTCCGCCTGCATCTGGAGAATTTATTCAACAATTTGTGTCTCATGTCCTATCTTCAAATGAAGTAGTGGAACAAATGAAAAAGGCAAAGAAGATATACGGAATTGATGTTGGCGAAAAAATAATCTCTTTTCTATTAAAAGAAATGGAACGTGGGGCATATCCATTCAAATGGGCACATCAGCAACTTTGGGGTCTTCCTCCTGAAAAATCTCCTGATTATCTCTAACCTCCCATCTATTTTTAGGTTGTCTCATGTATACAAACATTTATTTATTGTACCTTACTTCGTTAGTTTTAAAGATAAAAGTTGTGTATCATTATGCGATGTCCAAACTGTGGTTATGAGAATTCTCCTGATTCTAAATTTTGTGTAAATTGTGGAACTAGGTTACTTACAAATGTTTCTTCAACTGCTCAGCAATTACCACTTACAGCACCCCAAAGTAGCATACTTCTTAACCCAGCAATATCAATGTATATAATCTGTCTCTTATACACATC
>JAGSHR010000047.1 GCA_029855985.1 Candidatus Njordarchaeota archaeon | reverse complement strand
TGTATAAGAGACAGATATAAATGTGTTATACCTATACTTTTATTGTTTTGCTTATTCTATGGGAAAAACAAGGCAAAGAAGTTTATAATCACTACTGTTGTTATGCTGTTTTATATATTTATATTTGGCATTACTTCGCATAAATTCTTTCTTTTCATCGTGCCTACGATTGTGGTGTTTTACTTAATTGCCAAGCATTATTCAAACATAGGAGCGGTTATTAACATTTTCCTGGTGTTATTCTTGTTGACTATGTTAATGATTGTTCAGTTTCTGCAAGATCAGGGAATTATCATAGAAAGTTTGCTTGTAAGAAGAATATTCTTTGTTCCTGCTCAGTTAAATTTTGAGTATTTCTCATTTTTCAATAAGCATCCTTTTGTATTCTTCAGGGATAGTAAGTTTTTACCTTTTTATTATATTTTCTCCTATCCATATGATCTTCCCATATCCCATTTAATAGGAGCTGAAGTTTTTGGAAATCCAGAAATGGGAGCAAATACTAGTTGGATAGGAAGTGGGTATGCTCACATGGGTTTTTGGGGAATGCTATTGTATGCTCTTATTCTGGCTTTAGTCTTTAGGTATCTGGATTACCTAAGCAAATATTTAGATTATAGGTTCATAGTACTGACATTTGTGCCCTATATGGGCGTGGTGTTTTTATCGTCTGATCTAAAAACTGCATTTGTTACTCATGGGTTGTTTTTGTATCTTGTACTGCTTACTATTGCCTACAATCACATTAAAGCGAGAGTGGGGTTTAAATATGAAGATCTGCCACATAACCACGGTTCATCCATTGTTTGATACGAGGATATTTTATAAGGAGTGTTGTTCTTTGGTTAAGGCTGGTTTTGAGGTTCATCTTGTCGTTCAACATGATAAGGAAGAGATTATTGATGGAATTCATGTTCATCCACTTCCAAGGCCGAAAAGTAGAATAGAGAGAATGTTGAAGCTAAGGAAATTAGCGTATGAGAAAGCTGTAGTAGTAAATGCTGAGATATATCATTTTCATGATCCAGAGTTAATACCTGTAGGGTTAAAACTTAAAAGGCTTGGGAAAAAAGTTGTGTATGATGTTCACGAGGATGTTCCGAGACAAATTTTAACTAAGCAGTATTTGAATAGATATATCAGACCTGTGGTATCAAAAGTTTTTGAACTTTATGAGAATTATGCTGCAAGAAAGTTTGATGCCATTGTGACAGCAACGCCTCATATAAGAGATAGGTTTTCTAAGTTAAACAGAAATACAGTTGATATCAATAATTTTCCTAAGCTAAATGAGTTGTTCAGCTCAGCCGATTGGAATAGTAGGAAGAATGAAATAAGTTATGTTGGTGGGATATCTGAAATTAGAGGTATTATAGAGTTAGTAAAAGCGTTGGAGTATACAAATACTACTTTACATCTTGCGGGAAATTTTGAAAATGAAGAGTTGAGAAGGAAAATAATGAGTTTAAGGGGATGGCAGCGTGTGAAATACTATGGTTTTGTTAACAGGGAGCAAATTAGAGAAATTTTAAAACAGCTGAAAATAGGGATTGTACCTTTGCATCCAACCAATAATTATGTGAATGCTCTTCCTGTTAAAATGTTTGAGTATATGTCTGCAGGTATTCCTGTGATAGCTTCCAACTTCCCTCTGTGGAAAGACATAATTGAGAAAAATAAGTGTGGAGTTTGTGTTGATCCTTTGAGTCCTAAAGAGATTGCCAATGCGATAAACTTTTTGTTATCTAATGATGACATAGCTAAGGAGTATGGAAAAAACGCGCGAACTATTATAGAGAAAAAGTATAACTGGGAAATTGAGGAAAGGAAGCTGATAAAACTTTATGAAAGTCTTTTAAAAGGGTAGGTGTGTAGTGAAAGTAGTATCCATTGTCGGGGCTCAGCCGCAGTTTATAAAGGCGGCTGTGGTTTCAAGGAAGTTGAGGGAGCGGGGAGTTAAGGAGGTGTTTGTTCACACTGGACAGCATTATGATTTCAACATGTCGGAGGTGTTTTTCAGAGAGCTGAATTTGCCAAGGCCTGACTATTACCTTGGGGTAGGGTCCGGGAGTCATGGGGAGCAGACGGGGAGGATGCTCATAGAGGTGGAGAAGGTTTTGATGAGGGAAAAGCCGGATCTGGTTATTGTTTACGGAGATACAAACTCTACTCTGGCAGGGGCTCTGGCGGCTTCTAAGTTGCATATACCTGTTGCCCATGTGGAGGCTGGGTTGAGAAGCTATAACAGGAATATGCCGGAAGAGATAAATAGGGTTCTTACCGATCACATTTCTGACATTTTGTTTGCTCCCACAGATATTGCGGTTGAAAATTTAAAGAAGGAGGGAATAACAAAAGGGGTTTATAAAGTTGGGGATGTTATGTTTGATGTGGCTCTTGAAGCTATAGCTAAAGTTAATGAAGCTGAAGTTTTGAGTAAGTTCAATTTAAAGCCTAAAGAGTTTGTTTTAGTAACCATTCACAGAGCTGAAAATACGGATAACAAGGAAAATTCAATAAATATTACAGAAGCACTAAAAGAAATTGCACGAAGAGAAATTAAAGTTATATTTCCAATACATCCAAGAACGAGAAAGGCCTTGGATAAATACGGTATTGAGTTGTCTGATACTAACTTGCTGGTTGTAGATCCAGTCTCCTA
>JAGSHR010000256.1 GCA_029855985.1 Candidatus Njordarchaeota archaeon | reverse complement strand
CAACATATCCGTTAACGTTGCTTTTTATTTCTGCACTGTATGAGCCCACGGGAATATCAGATGATTTCACATTAGGGTCTCCCCCTTGTGCTTCGATTATCTGTTTCATTTTTTTCAGTGCTTTCCCCGATGAGAGAATTGTCTTTGCTATATGTTGACCTTGCCCTGGCGGGGCTCTACCCGTCATCTCTAATAGGATACCCGCAAGACCTGTTGACTTCTCTATGAGCGAAGTTGAAGGAATCTCGCCTTCAAGTGTTTGTAGTGCTTCTCTAGCTTCGAGTGCGGGTCCAACTGCGTGTCCAACGGGTTGTTCCCCATAGGTTATGGCAGCTTCTACATTTATGCCAAGTTTGTACCCGAGTTCGACAAACATTCTGCCGAGTTCTGTGGCTTGTTTTATAGTTACCGCTTTTGTTCCATGTCCTTGAGGAATATCAATTACTAGGAATCTCGCCCCCATAGCCACTTTGTTTGCCATTATTGATGCTACCGCTTGGGTTACAGGGTCAATTCTGAGAATGCTTTGGACTTTAGATATAAACAGTTCGTCTGCTGGCGCTATTCCTAGCATGCCGTTCCATACCAGACAACCGTTTGTTTTATTTACCACTTCTTTTACTTCTTCTAGTGTCAGGTCAACTGGTGCGAGTACTTCAAAGGTGTCAGCGGTTCCTATTGTTGTTATGCTTCTTGAGCTTGTTTTTGGTATTTTTAATCCTGTTGATGCGATTATTGGAACTATTATTAGTGATACTTTGTTTCCTGGTACGCCGCCGATACTGTGCTTGTCAACCGTCATTGGTCCAAAATCAATGGTTTTTCCTGTTTCAACTATTGCCTCTGTAATTTTGGCTACTTCTTCTATTGGTATTCTCTTAATGTATTGATAAACAACAAAGGCTGTTAATGCCGCGTCTGGTAGTTTCCCATCTAGAGCGCTCTGTATTATTATTTTGTATTCCTCTTTTGTGAGGGATTTTCCGCTTATGAAATTTCTCACTAGGTTTACTGGATCTAATCTTGATATTAACCGATTGTTCCTCGAATTACCCTCCATTCTACTTCACCCTTACTTTTTTGTGTAACATTCTATTGCTGAGAGTAAATTTAAGGGTCGTTTACGAACTAAACCCAAAAGGTTAATTTTATAGTTTTGAGATTAAAAGATTTTTGTTAATTGGAAAAGATTCACCTACTTATTTTTTATGCTAGCTTAAATTATTTTGTTATCTTTTAACCACTTTAAATCTATGACTAAATTTTTCTCACTAGTTGGTTCTAGGGTTATCACGTAATCATTGACATTCTTTTCGATTAAACTTAGGATTTTTTTAACATCAATTTTGCCTTCGCTTAATGGTTGATGTAAATCCTTTCTTCCATCGTTGTTATGAATATGAACCTCACTAATAAAAGGCGCGAGCAGATCAATCCATTCTTCTAAGCTCCTGTTTGAGTATACAAATGCATGTCCAATATCAAGACACAAGCTTACATTATTTGGCGAGTTCTCTAATATTTTTTTAAATATTTCTGGATCCGGCTCAAAAGCATTTTCTAAATGGATCTTAACATTTCGGTATTTACCAAAAAACTGGTTTATGAACGAAATAGCTCTCTCAATCCAAGAGTTTAAAGCATTTGGGTGCCAATATTCTAAAGGATTATAACCGAGGTGAAAGAGGACCCATTTTGCGTTTAGTTTTATGCTAAGTTCTAATGTATCCTTAAATCTTTCCTTAACCGCATTTACTATGTAGGGGTCCTCCGCTCCAATAGGTAAATCATGAACGGGACCATGAATGCTTAGAGATTCTACTTCTTTTATTTTTTCTATTATTGTCTCACCTTGTTTGCTGTTTAATAACTTCACTCGTTTAGCGTTTAATTGTAATTCAAGTCCAATATTGTATTTTTTCGCGGTTCTCACCGCATCCTCTATACTCATTAGAAATGGTTCAACGTAAATCTTCAATAGTGCTCACCCTGGTTCATTTTCCCACAACTCTTTTCTCTTGGCTTCCAAGAGGTTAATCTGTTTTCCTGCAAATTCCGCAGCTGTCACAATTTTTTCTCTTGGTAAGCCCCCTAATCTCTCCAGCCAATTTATATCCCTGAGGAAGTGATGATCTATAACTAATTTATCAACTGATGCATCCTTTAATAAGCGTTCTATATTAGTTAGGGATTTCTCGTAGTTTTTTCTACTAAATCTGTAGCCTAACATGTAGGTCATGGGGCCATCAAGAATCACTATGTTTGGTTTATTTTCTATAGCAAAGTTTATTTGCTCTTCTAATACGGGGCCTTCGACATCACTTGTAAACAATGCTTTTATTTTACCATCGTCCACTAAAACTTGTATTACCCAACCCAATTTTGTGGTTGGACCGTGGGGAACGGGATTAGATATTTTTATCTTTGTATCCCCAAAGGAGAATTCTTTTCCATCAGCGTAAATTATCTCCTTTGGTAAGCCTTGGATTTGCTTTAAAAAGAACCAACTCCTCTTTTTTTGGGAGAAATTTATGTGGTCTTTAGGGTGCTTTAGGAGCAATATTTTATCCTCGTATATTTCAAGGTTCTCCCAGGGATTATGGTGATCATAGTGATAATGTGTTATAATGAGTATGTCGCTTTTATGGGCAAAGTCCACGATTTGCTCCCAATCTTCCTTCATTTTTTCAACTTCTCTTGGGTGAGGGGGGAGACCATACCTTTTTGGAGCTAGGGATACTCCTGGGTCAATTAATATGTTTACGTCCTTAGTTTTAATGAATGTAGCCATGCTTCTTGTTCCCATGCTATCAAAGCTTATTGGTATTATCTCCATGCTTGTCGCCCCTCTAAATGCGGCTCAGTGAGGAGCCATCCCATCATCGCTTTTTCAGTTCGCTGAATTTTCTTCATTGCCTATATATTTCTCTAAATCCGACAAAATAAAAATATTCTACAAATGCTAAACATTTTTTATAGAGTTTTGGTTGAAAATATAGTGTTATTCGAGGAAATCCTTTTACCCCAAGACTAGCGGTGAAGAAAATGGTTGGAATTGGAATAGTTGGCATTGGGGGTTGGGGAAAGAACCACGTTAGGGTTCTAGCAACCCTCAAGTCCGAAGGCATTATTGACTATGTTGGCATAGCAGATATCTCAGATGAACTACTAAAAAAAATGAAAAAAATGTTTTCAATTGATTATGCTACTAAAGATCTTCGCGATCTTGCTGAAAACGACTCTATTGATGGAATAATTATTGCTACCCCCACGCCTCTCCATTATGAACATGCAAAAATAGTTCTAGAACACGATAAACATGTATTGGTTGAAAAACCCTTAACGTCTAGCATCATCGAAGCTATAGAGTTAATGCACTTAGCCAAAGAAAAGAGAAAAATAATTACAGTGGGATTTTTGCTTAGATTTAGCCCTGCCATTCTTTATGCGAGAGATGCAATTAAAAGGGGTGTTTTAGGCAATATCATAAGTATATCCTCAAAAAGAACATCACTCTGGCCAAATAGGAAACTTGATGTTGAGATCATAAGGGATTTAGCTATCCATGATATTGATCTAGTAAGGTTTTTGACTGACACAAAACCGAAAAGCGTATTTGCGATTGGGGGAAGCAAAGTTCACGGTATAATCGATCATTCCGCTATACTCTTTGGATACGAGAAAACGGATGCTACAAAGCTACCCGTATTAATAGAAGCTAGTTGGGTAACGCCTTTTAAGATTAGAAGATTGGAGATAACTGGTGATAAGGGATCTGCTGTTATTGAACTACTCCAACACAAGATAACAATTGCCCATGAAAATGAAATTTTAACACCGATCTTGAAGCCTAGGGAGCCTCTCTTCGAGGAGGACAAAAACTTTGCATTATCCATTGCTGGAAAAGAAAAACCATTGGTAACCGTGGAAGATGGAATCATAGCGCTGAAAGCTTGTGAGGCTGCTTTGGAATCCATAAAACTAGGGAAACTTATCAATATAGACTATGACAAGCTATCATAAAGCGGACTTTACTGGTCTAGCAGATACCTTGTGACAAAAATTTAAAGTTGGGGTCTTGTTTGCCTAACATGGAACCTAAGAATATAGCGGAACAAATCCAAAAAGGTTTCTTCACTATTATTGCCTTGGATTCAGATAACACAATCTATGATATAATCAACGCTAGGGAAATATACGAAAAGGTGCTAGAAAACATTGACCTGTGCATAACAAAAAGTAAAGGTAAACTTTACGATAAGATTAGGGAAATTACAAGAAAAAATGGGTTATCCTATTTCTATATCACAAAACAGTTTTGGTTTACACTAGTATCACTCCTAAACAATATAATCTGCGAAAATAAACGAAACGAAAGCGATGTAATAAACGCCATAATTGAAGGAAACAAACTCTACATAGAATTCGTTAATAGGTTATTAAATTCTCTAAAAATAACCCTAATAGGTGCCAATATAAAACTCTTAAAATCCTTCGCAAAAATAGCTGTAATCAGCGAGGAAGAAAAATCCCTTTTATCAAAAAAATTAAAGACCGTGGGAGTGCTAGAGGACATCGACTTCATTGTATCTAGCTCAGATACAGGCGTCACAAAACCGCACTCGTCTTATTTTGAACTGCTACTCGACCATTTCAAAGTGGAAAAAAACAGAATCCTATATGTTGATGATAAACTCGAAAACGTTGATTTCGCTAGAAAAATAGGGGTGCAAGCTCTAACAAGAGAAGATTTCGAAAAAGTGATAAGAATAATTTTAGAAAAGAAAGAGCCCAAAAAGGATTGACCTATGGAACGGTCGTTATAATATCTTGCAATATTCCCAGTATCTTATGTTTAGCATCATCTCTAATTGCGATTAAACCAAATGTTGGTAAACCTAGTTCTTCTTCTATTTCAGCGGGAGGTATCGCGCTAGGTAAGTCCTGTTTATTAGCGATAGCAACGTATCTAGAATAGGGTGCGTATCTTCTCAATGCGGGCAGGATGACTTCTTTTGTTTCTCTCAGGTTACCCTCTGTTGAGTCAAGAACTAAAACAACTATGTCTGTAGCTTCGGTCACTATATCCCATGTTGTTCTATAGTCTTTCTGGCCCGCAACCGTGAACAGTGATACGGAGAAGACTCCTAAATTAAAGTCTAGCTGTTCAACATCAGCCATAAGGGTTGGAACATAATCCATTATTTTCTTGTTTTTTGCTACCAAGTTGACGATTGTTGTTTTTCCGACACCTCCAGATCCTGCAAAAGTTATCTTGACTGGTATTTTTCTTATTTCGTTTTCTATTTCCTCGTCGAATTCGTCTCTTTTTGTTTGGTCTTCTAGGGTTTCCTCTATCTTTCCATCCGATAACTCTAATAGCTTCTTATTAACTGCCCTTAAAAAGCTTTCTAACTCTTCACTTTTGTTCATCCTATCGCTTAACAGAACGATTGTATAGTCGGGTTCAAGCATCATGGATATCTTGTAGGGACCCATGTCGAAGTGTTCTATTTCTTTTATTAATGTGTTTTTGATATCGAGTATCACGCTCATTACTACGGGCAAGTTAACTGCGTAGCGGGCGAAGTTGTTGTCGTAGATGAGGTTATTATTAAAATCATATATTTGGATTGCTCTAATCATTTTTTACCCCCCTTTTCATAAAATTATACCAAATTGTTTCAATAATTCTAATCTCTCCTTTCTCAAAAGGTGTTTCGTAGCAATATTCTTGAATTTCTTTCTATCGATCTCATAGGCTCTTGAAAGGTCGTAAGCTATCTCTCTTAAGATGAGATCATTAACTTCCCTTTCCAGCTCGCCTAAGAGATAATCTACCACCGTGTCGTACTGTTCCTTATCGTACATTACTATGTTCACTAAGATCCTTGGGATGAGCCTTTTTGGTGTTTCAACCATCATGTAATACTCTTCGGTGTAAACTTCATCAGGGTTTGATTCCATTAATTCCTTTTCAACGCTTGCAATGGTGCTGTATGCGTCTATTATTTCGTTAACGTACTTTGATAACTTCTCTGGCATTCGCTTTGAAAGAATGCTCAAGTAGGTGAGGGAACTAACGTAAATGTAGCTGTCTTTTAGACCGCTGATGAGTATCTCCAATAGTTCTTCCTTGGGATTATTTGATTTAACTAGAATTTCTCCTGCTAGTTTTATCAATGAGTCGCGGAGGCTCCACTCGGTGAGTATTCCCCACGTATCATATATTTCTGTTGTAAAGTCCAATAATATGTCATAGATGTCTTTAGTCATGTTAACTAGGATGTCAGCTGCTTTGATTCTTATGAAGTCTTCTTCCTCCACGCTACCTACAACCTCGATTAAATGATGAACAACGTCTCTTGCTCTTGACTTTACTAGCTTAGTTAACATTGGTATGTAATCGAGCACGAAACTTTTTACGTCTTCCCCTCCGGTTTCAAAGAGTATGTCAAGGAATCCGCTGATTATTCTTTCCCTAGGCCAACTTAATAAGAGAGCCATCTTGAATAGAGAAGTAGTAGCAGAGATTCTAATTTTTTCTGATTCCGTTGTTGAAACCGCAATGTCCACGAGATTATTTATTAGGGAGCCTAAATCGATTTGCTCGCTCCAGTGAGGTAAACCAACCACACGGATTATTTCATTTTTTATGTCATCATCTGGTTCCTCCGTTAATATATCGGATAAGAAGTTTGCAAATTTTTGCTGTATCTCCAAGAACTCCCTATTCTTAGCCATGTTAGCTAGCACCCTTAATGCGTATAGCTTCTCTTCTTTTTCTAGAGTCCTATATTGGACTTCAAGTAGGTTATATATCTCTAGTGCTCTGTCCATGTGATCTGGTGGAATTTCGATATTGCTAAGGAAAATGAGCTTTGGCAAAGTTACCTTATCGTACAGTTGGGTTATTACGTCCCCAACAATGGATTTAACTACATAGTAGTTTCTCATTGCAACCTTTGATAGGGCCTCATAGTATTTGGCTTCCACGTCCTCTATCTCCCCTGATTCAAGTATTTTTTTGAATATGTCAAGGTAATCACTGATTAATTGAGGCATTACCCAAGAGGCGCTTCCAATGATACCAATTATGCTCTCTAACGTCTCGATGTCCTTTTCAGACTCAACGATTTCGTGTATTTTTTCCCGAAGGTCAATCGCCAACTCAGGATAGAGCTTAACAATTATCGAGACACATGAGAGAAGATTCAGCTTTTCCTCTTTATCCAACTTAGAGTAATGGTTCAAAACTACATCTTTAATGTAATCCCTTATTATGTGGCCTTTTCTATAAGAATACGAGGATAACTCGGATATAACCCTTAAGAGTCTCATCCAAACTTTACAAAAGTCCTTATTTCCCTCCTCTAGACACTTACTTTCCAGCTGCTGGGAGACCTCCATGACCACCCTTATGTTATTCTCAAAAACGGTTATATCTAAATTAGCTAATGAGTCAATAAGAGCATATTTATCTTCCATAGGCTTCATAGGATCACTTAAACTCCGCAATTGGAGAATTATATCACTATCAGTTATTGACATTAGAACACCATCTAGTAATCAATCACCATTCATCTGATTTGTATAAGTTTTAAATTGCTATTGAATGCGTTTAAAATTTATCTAAATAATAAATATTTTCGTATAAAATAAACAATAATTTGCTATAAAAATTTGCATCAATAATTAGATATTTCCTTAAATTAAACCTTAATTAATAATTAACCTAACACCCTCCTAATATCATCCACACTTCTCAGAACACCCTTCTCCGTAATTATCCCTGTAACAT
>JAGSHR010000247.1 GCA_029855985.1 Candidatus Njordarchaeota archaeon | reverse complement strand
TATAATTCCCATCATCCTCGTCTATTACTAGGAGCATGTCCTTTGGGTAAGGAATCAGGATGTCGGAACTGACTTTTCGTGGGTGACAATGACTTTTTTACCATATCTTTACCCTTTTTATTTTTAGGCAATCTCGGTACAGGTTGATCATATATCTTATACACCTGTAATATATTTAATTGATCCAAGGGTGTTTTATTCAACCAAATTAAAAACGCTTTTTTAATCTTTCTTATACATTCGGGGTCATCATTACACTTTCTTTTTCCAAACACGTTATCAAGCCATTCATCACCGCTCTGACCAATGCTCCAATCAATTATTCGCACCCCTGTAGAACTTAAAGGAGAACTGACACTGGATACTGATTCAAGGCCAGCTGTATTAATAGCAGATCCATAAATATAGAGCACAAATTGATTTTTAGTTAATTTACCAGGTGGTTTTAGGTGTAATATTTTCTTTATTTTAACTGCTCCTTCATAAGTGGGTCGACCTAACAATAACTGAACTACTTGGATAAAGTCTTCCTTTCTTAAAAAGCTGGGGGCATCTACTGCTTGAGAATATAAAACTTCATATAAATCATTTCCTACTCTGCCAGAAGAGGTTAATGTTGTTAGTATTTTTACAGTTGAGTTAGGATCATGAGTAAAAAGCACACTTTCAATCAAACGATCAATAATTGTTCGGTTACCACCTTTATCTACTAATACATTCCTTAGATTCCATAAAGAATAGAACCGGTTTGTTTGAGCAGGATATTCCGTAACTACCCTTCTATATATCGTACTCCATGTTATCACTTCACTTTCCCTTAACCCCCTCCCTTGTTCTTGTTCTAAAAGAAACTTCAATAATTCTGCTCTCTGCTCTGGAGGGATCTTAGATTCGGGACGAAAAAGAACAAAATCTAATATACGCATTATTCTAGCTCCATCGTCATCTCTTCTTAGGTTCTCTAATAACTCAAAGATATCTTCTTTTGCATCACTAAGTTGAACTCCTACATCCCTCAATAAGGACATTAAATCTTCTGGATTAGCATTATATCTAGCATATTTAAACATTATCTGCTTTACTGATTCTCTTTCATCTCCCATCATGAGGGAGTTCACTATTAAATCCCAAGCGTGGCGGTCTAAAAAGACTTCTGGATTAACGCTATAAAATTCTTTAAAATCTTCTGAAAATTGAGGAAATTCAAATATTAACGTCCTATAATTTAACTCCGACAATAAATTCACCCTTTGCCATCCATTGGACCTCAGCTTTTCTAAAGCCTTATTAATTATTTCCCGTTTTGTAATATTATCCATTGTTTTAGACATCGGACTTAACCAACGAGAGATGTTCAGAGCTACCACTCCTTTATGTTCTGCTATTGGACTACTATTAAACTGAGCAAAAAATTGATAATAATCATCACCATATATTTGATATATTCCTTCTGATAAGATAGCTACATCATTGAGGAAAAATACACCTTCATCACCACTACTTAATAACTTAAGCATAGCCTCTACCAATTCTTTTTTATTCTTTCTGGTTTTTTTATCACCTTTAGATACAAATTTTTTTATAGATTCCAAAGAGGACTCACTATCAAAACCGTTAAAAGAATCATATAGTTTGAGATTCTCCCAATTAGAGGTTCCAAGATAATTATCTAATCTTCCCAAGACTATAAACTTCTCTATAAAACCATCAACAGCCTGCTGATATTCGCTTTTGCTCTCTCCTTCTACTTTGGGTACATTTGAATCTACCCATATTAGAAAATCTTTGAAGCTATGGCCAGTTAAATCGTGCCAAAGCAATCCTCCTTGCCGCATTCTTTGGGCAACATCCTGAATAAACTGATAAGATGCAGTCTCATTATTCAAATTAATCATACCATCAAGGAAACTCATTATTCGTTGAATATCATCAGTACTAGGATCCTCCGGTAAAAAATCCAAAAGTATGTTCGCCCCACTCATTATTTCAAACATTTGGGCAGTCTTACCAATATCAGGAGAGTTATATAAAACCTCCTTCAACAACGCCCTTTGTTTTTTGTTAAAGGCATAAGAAGAAGTATGTTCCCCTATATAATAACCATAAATAGTATTAAGAGCACCAATAACAGAAGTATTGCTTGGTAATCTTGTCCAAGGAATTTTTAGGTATTCTTCAGTTGGGATATTCACTAAGAGATATAATGTCTCTTCTTGATCTCGTATAGATAAATTAAAGAACCACTGCTGAAAATCTTTGCTTTGCCATAATGGCTTAAATTTTTCTGCCCAACCCAATAAAATTATCTTTGTTCGGGGATGAAATTTCTCTATTGATTTAGCTAATAGTTCAGAATTGGTACCTTCATTTTTTAACATTTCTATAATCCAATTTGTTATTTCCCCATCAAGATCGGCTCCATTTGTCTGATCAAGTTTAGTTACTAAAACTGGATCCTCCATTAAGATACTTACCGCTTTTCGAGTATAAAAAACATCACCACCTTCATAATCTAGGAGTTTCCTGTAGAACCTGACAATCTTATTGGTATCAAACTTTTCTTGCTTAATCTGCTTAGGATTAAATGCATAAACCAACGCTAAAGTAGAAGCTTTAATATCATATTCATTAGATTCAGCTTTTGGTAAAAAGGGTACAGATATCACCATTGGGTCATCTAATGAAGAGAAAAAAGGAGGAATACTTATTAATGTTGCTTGTTCTTCCGTGGGTATTCTCTTTCCATACAACCCTCTCTCTTCTCTCTTTTTTAGCACGTTATGTGAGATTACACCACCAAAAGGAGTTTGACCGCTCATCGGAGAAATTTCTCCATTCCGAGTCGTTATAAAATGAAAACCCGCTCCAGGAATAGTTTCCTCATAACCTGTCAATACCCAATAATTGAGATAACTTTCACTAAAAATTCCAATATCTCCTTCTAGT
>JAGSHR010000063.1 GCA_029855985.1 Candidatus Njordarchaeota archaeon | reverse complement strand
TTTCTTTCTTTTTTTCTAATTAAATTTAAAAATCGTAAACGCTTTTTATATTTTGGCAACGTAATTTGATATTATTTAGTTTTTTTCATAAATTGTGTTTATAGTAATTATTTTAATCGTTGTTGGTGAAACTGAATGATCTACTTATTTTATATAGCGGAAGCTGGGGGTATCCCCATTTGGAAATATGAGCATCCTAGAACGCCAGATGAAATCATTGAGAACATCACAGGACGTGACGATGCCATCGTTGTGGGTTATCTTTCCACAATATCACATTTTAGTAAAACGACGCTCGGAAGCCAAGTACAAATGATCAATCTTGGGAAATATAACATGTATTATTGGTACTTTCGAATCGACAATAAGGATATGATAGGCTTAGTTGTTTGTGACGCTAAAGACAAAAAAGAAGCCGTACTTCGAGTTATAGAGAAATTTATTGAGGACAACTACGATTCATTTAAAGAATTTGTTGACCTCGTTACGGGGAATATTCCCGAGGATGAAGAAGCCGCGAGAAAGGTAGAGATTCTAAGTAAAAAATTGTCTGGGCGATTCCAAGAGTTTCTGGATTCAAACGTTAGATCCCTTAAATACCTATCAATGAGAGATTTTAGAACAATTTTAATAGGATCCATAACGGCATATGCATTTTTCCTAGCCATGCTTTTGATCACATTTTATCTAGATAGCACGTATCAATGGTTCGCTAGAGGGGAAATGGGGATACTAGTTAGTGTGATAGTTGTATTAGATTTCCTCTTGCCCGCAGTTGTGCTCGGATATACAGTTGGATTTAGAGATGGTGCACTCATAGGTGGTCTGATTACAGGTATTGCAATGGTGTCAACTGTTCTTTTCATATATCATGAACACGTTTACGCTTGGTCTCTGCAATGGAAAATGGGGTTATTCCTCTACCCAGCGATCCTCGTGTTAATTTTTGTAATAGGTGGCATAATAGGTTTAATAGCATCATTCATAGGGGAAAACCTCGTTGAAAAGAGAACCTTAGTGATTCCATCAACCTACCACTTGACAATTAAAAACATCTTCACTAAAAAAGTAAAAGAGGAAAGCGTTACAATGGAAAAAGATGAATCAGAGGGAACAAGCGGTGGTTGAAAGGAACTGGCTAAAAGTACAATGCGAACAATGCGGTAAAACCGAAGTATTCAGGTTAACAGAGGAACAAGAATTAAAACTTAGGGAATTAGGTGGTGTTATTAGTTTAGCCTTTGATCATGGAGACCATGTAATGGTCGTCGCAATTGATGTTAACCACGACATTAGGGGGCAATACTTATACGAAAAAGCAAAGGTTGAAGTTAGCATTCCCGTAGCGAAAACGATCGATACTAGTAAGCCAAGGTATCAAGTGGAATACCTTATGGCGAAGGCAAGTAAGTGGATTAACTTTTTCTTAAAAGAGAGTGAAAGCAAAAAAGCTAAAGTGATTGGTAACATAACGGAAAGCGAAATTGAATACATAAAAAAAGTGGCTCTCAGCACCAAAGGTGTAAAAGAAGAAACAAACTTTGACATAGTTTTACTAGAGCGAGATTTGGAAAAGAAAAACATTATAATTGTTGTAACGGGTCGCGGAGATATATTTGCGGGAATTGTTAGGTCGGGGATAAAGGAAGATGTCGATTACACAAGGAAAATCCTTTTGGATCTAGTTAGTGATCACATTGAATCATAGAAGACGTCCAGATAAATGTTTAAAAGGTACTCTGAAACCTTTAATCCTCGCCTCTTACTTAACTTTCTAATAAACTTCATCGCTCCAGTACCATACTGTATAGCCTTCTTTTCTCTGCTCCAAACATACCATGGAACACCCTTTTTCTTTAGAAGCCTTCTTAAGATGACCTTTCTGCTACCACCACTGATTTTCAAGTGTAAGGGAAGTGAAAAAGAGAACTTGACTATGTCCACACTTAAAAAAGGGTACCGAACCTCAATACTATTCGCCATGGAAACGTGGTCATCCCGGTTTAGGTTTCTAATATGTAGGCTTTTAATGTCAGTTAGCATATCCCCAGAGGGATTCTTTGATTTAAGATACCTTGCATAACCTCCAAACAACTCGTCAGCTCCTTGACCAGAGAAAGCAACTTTATACCCGTCCTCTCGCATTTCCCTAAATGCTATAAAGAGGGGAACAGCTATTGAAACTTTAACAGGATCCCAGTCTTCAATGTGATATATAACTTTTTCCAATGTTTCCTCGACGATTGCTTCATTTAGATATACCAGCTTAATATCCCATTTGAATTCATCAGCTATCCTCTTAGCATGAGCAATATCGGGAGAATCCTTAGAACCAACAGTATACAATCTAAAATCCGCGTTTAACTCGTGTAAATAGAGGGCTATAAGGGAACTATCAACTCCTCCAGAAAAAGTTAAACCTTGACTAACATATTCCAATAGGCTAATCTCTCTTTCTAATAAGTCATCTAGCTTTTCTACGGCTTCGTCTTCTTTAATATGGGTTTCCTCAATATTATCGAAGTCTATGGGATTAAACTTTTCAACCTTTAACCCGTCATAGGAGAATAATACAGAATAACCAGGTTTTACTTCCTCAACCTTGTCACACAGCCCAACTAACCCTTTCTTCTCGGAGCAAAACCCAAAGACTCCGCGTTCATAGCAGTAAAACAAAGGTCTAATACCAATTGGATCTCTAAGTAAAAAGAAATCCTTCAAGTTACGGTCATAGATTGCAAGGGCATAGTCACCAATAATGTTTTCAAAAGTTTTTTCCTCATACAGGTGGAGAAGCACCTCAGAATCAGAATTTGTTCTAAACATGTGACCCTTCTTCTTAAGTTCCTCCCTAAGTTCAACATGATTATAAACCTCCCCATTGTGAACTATCCATAAACTCATGTTCTCGTTTCCAATTGGTTGGGGAACTCCAACTATTTTTAAAAGAACATGTCCAAAAGAAAGATTAGATGGAGGTACATTAATCTCTAACAGTTCTCCATAGAAAACCCTATTCTTTGAGTAAATTCCTGAACCATCAGGGCCACGGTGTCTAATTGCTATAAGAGACTTCAAGAGGTTTTTAGTTACATCCCTTCCCTTCTTGTCCCAAAAACCGCAAATACCACACATTATAATCCCAATCATACCCTAATTCAAGCTACCAGCAACGAAAAATGAAAGAGAAATCATGTTTTATACTCCGCGAACACAATCAATTAACTAAGAAACTTGAAGGAAAAATTTTTCGGTAGTCTGGAATGAGTGAACTTTTCTTTAAACTTTGTTCCTATCTCTTCTCAATCAATATTAGTAATGCTCTTTGAATATTGCCACATATAACAACTATGTACACTGATTTAGTCCTATTTAGGGACCCGTGCTGTATAAAATAAGCGTTAGTCTCACTACTAAACAAAACTTTTGCTGCAATTTATTGTTTGATAACAGTTTGATTGCTACAATAACTTAATTGATAATGTAATCGCGTCCTATTTTCGCGTCTGTTACAGGTAAACCCATCCCACTTAATTCTTCTTTGAAATAAGTAATTGATCCTTCCTCACCATGTATCAAAAAGATCTTCTCTGGGTTTTCCAGCTTTCTAGCAATTTCGAGTAACTCTCTTTTACCGCTATGACCAGAGAATTCAAATTGTTCTACTTGAGCTTGGACAATGTGCTCTTTCCCGTGTATAAAGAATTTTTTCTCATTCAATATTTTATGTCCCATAGTGCCAGGCACTTGGTACGAAACGAAGAACACTCCGTTCTTATCGTCCTTGTATATGTGTTTTAGGTACCACTCCGCCCAACCGCCACTCAGCATTCCCGCGGGTGCAACTATAACTCCAGGTTTTTTAAGAAGTTTTCTTCGCTCCATGCGGTTTCTGATCCACTTTACTCTCCTTAGAGCGTATTCTAAATCCTCTGGTTGTTTAAGGTACTCAGGATACCTTAGTATTATTTCTGTTGCTGTTTTGGCCATACCATCAATCGCGATTGGCCCTCTGTAACCATTCTTGTATAGGACTGTAATTATTTCTTGTGATCTGCCGACAGAGAAGGCGGGGATTAAAACTGTTCCTCTATCTTGGATTACCTCTTCTATCCTTTTAATGAGTCTCTTTTCTTCTTCCTCTCTGTTGGGGTGGTTCCTATCAGCATATGTTGTTTCCATTATTACTATATCAGCACTTTCGTATACTTCTGCTGGTCGTAATAGCCTAGTTTCAACGAGATTGATATCCCCTGTGTACCATATTTTTTTACCGTTAACTTCAACTAGTATAGAAGCGCTTCCTGGGATGTGTCCAGCATCGTAGAGAGTTACAACGAAGTTAGCGCCGATTTTAACTGGATTACCATAACTTATTGGGATAAAAGAACTTATCATCCTATTGATTTCATAATTAGTGAAGGGGACATCGTTTCTCAAAATTTTCATCATGTCTCTGATTAATAAGTTAGCCAGCTCCATTGTAAGAGGAGTTGAAATAAGAGATGGTTTTAATACTGACTTATAGAGGCATGGCACGGCTCCACTATGATCAAGGTGGGCATGCGAGAGGACGACCCCCCTTATTAAACTTGAAGTTGGATCTTCTGGTTTTTCAAACTTATTTGACGGGTTTGAACCATAATCTAGGAGTACTGCTTCACCGTCACTCTGAATCATGATTGAAGTATTTCCGATTTCTTTTGTCCCACCTAGAAACCTAAGCCTCGTATGCTTCATTGTCGTCACCGCTACCACCAAAAATAATATTAAAATAAGATGATGCTATTTAAATAAATTGGAGCTCAACGGGTGAAATGACATGAATATAACCCTAAAATTCGCTGAAATAAAAATAAATAATGAGAGGTTCAACAAGGACGTGATAATTCTCTATAATGGGGAAATATTAAGGAGGCCAAAGCATCTATCCAAACCTTTAGCCGACAAATACAATCACACACCATTCTCTCTAGAAGAAGCTAAAAAGGTTTTTGAAATGATAAAAGGAGTTGAAAAACTGGTCATAGGGAACGGTTTAAGTGGTAGAATGTACGTTATCCCAGAAGCACTTGACTACTTGAAAAATAAGGGCTTGAATGTAGAGGTCTATCAAAGCGAGGAAGCCATTAAGAGATTCCTGAGTTACGTTAAAAAAGGTGAGAAAGCCGCGCTGCTCGTTCACATAACCTGTTAATTATCTGTAAGATTCAACAACCTCCATAAACGCTCTCACGCGCTCTACATTAACGGGGTTTTCGATTTTTCCTTTCTCCTTAAAGTACGTTCCAACAATCGCTCCATCAGCATGCTCTAACAAGCTTAAATTATCCTTTTTCAACCCGCTACCTATAATTACAGGTGTAATGTTAGCTGATTTTAGAGATCGTAGCATATTTTCTTCTGGAGGGTCACCGGTACGTTTTCCTGTTATAATAACAGCAGTAGCTCTACCCCTTGTTAAAGCATCTTTTGCCGTTTCAATTATGTCTCTTTCTCCAACAACCTTGCCATGCTTAACATGGACATCAGCGAGGATCCCTATGCTGATATCTCTCTGTTTCAT
The DNA here is from genome assembly GCA_029855985.1 of Candidatus Njordarchaeota archaeon. Next base: position 12,526 of record JAGSHR010000063.1, on the reverse strand, counting down.
GTATCTCAATAGTAATGGAGCCATGGGTTCTATCAAGCCACTGTCAGTAGCGACGGTTTCAACGTAAACATTCACGCGTATAAATTTTGAACCGGTTGTGAAAGCTATAGCTGCGGCTTCAATAGCGCTATTCCTAAGTAGATTTACACCAACTGGTATGTTTAGTTTTTCCCTTATTTTTTGGGTGATAATCGTTATTGATGCTATGGTTATTGGGTCGCTAACAGTTTTTTCGAATGGGGAGTCCCAGAAGTTCTCAACGATAACTCCATCAACTCCTCCTTGCTCTAGTGATTGCCCCTCTTTTATTGCCCTTTTAATAATTGCGTTTAGGCTTGTGTTCTCGTAACTTGGTGAACCGGGCAATGGGGGTAAGTGGATAACCCCTATTATTGGTTTCTTTTTGGGGAAAATGTCGCTGAGCTTGAGAACAAGTGTACTCATTCTATCCACCTGCCTCGCAGAAAAATTTTAGAATTTTTTATCTTCTTTAGGCTTTTTGCTTCTTTTTTGATAACAAATGTCTTAATATCTCTTCAGCTAATTCGTGGAAGATTTCGTTTATGTTGATTCCTTCTTTAGCTGAGGATTCATAGTACTTTACTTCTCTTCCAAGGATCTCCGAGAATTTCTTAGCTAGTTCTTGTCCCATCTCTGTTGTCACATGGTTCTTGCTCGGGTCCCGCAAATCAATTTTGTTCCCAACTAGTATTATTGGTAAATCCTTACCAGCGTTTGTTATGAATTCCTTTAACCAATATTTTGTGTTAATGAATGTCTCAGGTCTTGTCACGTCAAATACAAGGATGCCTCCCTTTGCTCCCTTATAGTATCCTGGTCTAACATCGCTCCAATAGTATTGCCCTCCGAGATCCCAAATATACCACTCTATCATTAGCTCCCCAAATGGATTGAAGTTAATCTTGGTTATTTTCTTGTAGAAATCTACCCCAAGAGTTCTTATGTATTCTTTTTCGAATGCCTTTCCAAGGTACCTTTTTGCAATGGTTGTTTTTCCCACCATTCCATCTCCGATAAGAACAATTTTGAATCTTGCTATGGGAACTTTCGACACTTTTGATCACTCTTTGCAATAGTGAGTAAGTAATTCGTAACTTATTTTCCCATTTAGGGCTCTTTTAAGGTTTCATTTAAAACACTTAAGTTATTCTTTTTATAAATCTATACACTGTTAGAGGGCCAATTATAAGGCATTAATCATCTAAGAATTTTTCACTAATCTGTCACTAACCAAAAGTGTTTACGTTTGTTGTTTTAAATTAAACCAATCCTATTTAACCCAAGCATCACTTTATCATAGTATTTTTCGATTGTGTAGATCCTTGAAAAGTATATCTCTTTTTCTGCTATATCGCTAATTATTGAAGTGGGTAACTGGTCTATCCTGTAATAATTATCATTGCTTGGATCGTAAATGTAAACGATGTAATCGGGTTTAAACTTTTGGTAGATCATTAGTGTCTGATCGTCAATCATAATCGCAGATTTTGGCACCCCTGTTATCTCTGAAAGTTGTTTTGTTAACTCTTCGTGTTCAACGGTAACAGGTTTTTCTTTCTCTTTTGAAGTTAAGATTTTGTTGTAGACAAGTTTTATTCTTTTCCTGTAAATCAATGCCTCTAATAGTTCAACCAAGGTATCCTTGTCTACTTCATCGTAACTAAAGTACGTAACGGGTTTCTTAACTTGTCTATAAATGCTTCTAAGCAAACTGTAAAGCCATATCTCGTCTCTTTCAATGAGCATTTCTTCCAAGTAGGGATCATTGATCTCTGGGTATATTTTAACCCCCAATGCATCTTCGTTTTCCTTTATCCAACTGAACACTCTCCATAGAGCGTTTAGAAAACCAACATAGGTTTTGTGTAAGTAAACCTGGATAAACATTCTGTACCTAGCCATCAGAAAGTTTTCCACTTCCTCAACTACTTTTTGGTTAAATACTATGTCAACGAACTCTTGTTTTCTCCCGTGGAATTCTTTCTCGTAGGTTCTAACACCAGGCCCCCTTAGCAACCGGGGGTAATCATAGACACCGTATTTTACCCCGCAGTGGTATGAGTCCCTAAGCAAGTAGTCCATTCTATCCGCGTCAATAGAGGAAGTAATCATGCTTTTCAAGTAAAAATCTGAGTTATCAACCTTTCCCTCTAGTATCCTTTTAACATGATCTATATCGTTATTAGACCAACCATGTGTAAAAAGCACATCTCTAATGCTCGATTTTTCTAGTAGCTTATATGTGTATTCCTCATGTGATTTATCAAGAATAGCCTCCATTCCATGTGATAAAGGGGGATGACCAATATCGTGAAGTAAGCCGGCCAACCTTAGTTTTAAAAGTAAACCCATGTCGCTTGATTGCTCGAACTTGTTATTAACCAGCACGTCCTTAAATTCTTCTTCGGTTATATCCGATTTTATCAGTGCATCATAAAAATCCGTGATGGTTTGCATTACACCAACGCTGTGCTCAAACCTGGAGTGTTTTGCGGAAGGGTAAATATAGCTTGCAAGACCGAGTTGCCTAATGTTCCTTAATCTTTGGAATATGGGCAAATCAACAATTTCCTTCTCGTGGGTAAGTAGACCTATTAAGCCATGGATAGGGTCCCTTATATACTTAACAAATCTGAAGTCTTTGCTTAGCAATTCGAACCCTTATTAAGAACCTAATCAGTGTTGATCATTTAACTTAACGCTAACACGATAATTTAATTATTGAATATACTTATAGATTAAAAAGAGAATCTTGCGAGCAAGAACATGATTAAATTTAAAAACTTTAGTAAGGATTTAGGGTGCTTCAATGCCAAGGAAATCCCCCGAAAAGAAAACTGTCACTGTTGATTTAACCATCGATGAATTGAAAACCGTTGGTAGTACAACTAAAAATCGCCTCATAAAAGCTGGATTAATAAAGCTGAAAGATATTCTCATGTATCACCCAAATCGTTTAGCGGAACTAACTGGAATGAGCGAAGACACAGCAATAAAAGTAATAGAAGAAGCCATAGAGATCCTGGAAAAAACAGAAAAATCTGAATTTGGATTAGAAAAAGCAACTAAACTTGTTGAGGAGAGAAAAAAGAAGAGATTCCTCCACACAGGGGCTTCAAGTCTCGATGAAATATTAATGGGCGGTTATGCTTCTGGTGAAGTAACAGAACTTGCAGGAGAATACAGAACTGGCAAAAGTCAAGCTTGTTACACTGCGATGGCGACAGCTTTTTTACCTCCAAGCGAAGGTGGCTTAAATGATGGTGATATAAGTGTTGTTTTAATAGATTCTGAAAGAACCTTCTCACCGACGAGGATGGAGAAAATCTTCCAGAGATTTGATATAGATCCAAATGAAGCTTTGGAGAGGATACTTGTTGGTCGACCAAGGAACACTATTCATCAGAAGAAAATAATTGATAATCTGGTCAAAACAGTCAGCGAAAACAATGTTAAGCTAGTTGTAGTTGATTCTCTAACTAAGTTACCTAGGGCTGACTTTTCGGGTCGAGGTGAGCTATACGAGAGGCAGAGATACATTTTAGCCATGGTTGAAACGTTGAGGAGACTTGCCGCGAACTATAACTTAGTTGTGTTAATAACTAATCAAGTAGTAGCTATGCCCGATGCGATGTATGGAAGGGGCCCTTCCATTAAGCCAATCGGGGGCCACATTTTAGCTCACAGTGTTGATACTAGATTGTTTTTAACCTTCTCAAAGGAGAACGTAAGGAATGTAGAGATTTGGGATTCTAGCTGGTTGCCTCCCGCCAAAACAAAAATTATGATCACTGAAGCTGGAATAGCAGATATCAAGTAGGTCTATAACGTTTTTCTGGTGTTTAAATTGAAAAGCTTGATTGTGGATCCAAGGGAACTTAAGGATTCATTCAAGAGGGAATTATTAAGGGTCATCTCAAATAGATTAGGGATTAGATTAAAGTTTGTTCCTGTTGCTGTTAGTGGTGTTCATAGAGGATTTAGGAGGGGGTATTATGTATTGGAAATCCGAGAGGAAAAGGAAAAATTTGTAAAAAAGATACTTAAGAGGTTTAATATTAATCTTATTAAAGATGCAAACAACGCTTTAGGGCTATTTGATGAGACCCTTATCTATTATATGGAAACAAATGAATTGGGAAACACACCCATTGGGGTCAGTGAGAATTTTGACAGGCTAGTCCTAATACAGTTACCAAACAAGATCATAGTGAGGGATCCGCTGTCTGCGATTTACTTGAGTTTGCTGTCGGAAAAATCATTATGGGTTGGAACTCTATTTAAAGGGTATGAAAACTTCTTTGAACTCATTGACAGCCTTCCAATATCTAGCATCCCGAGAGAGAAATTAATTGATTTAAGCGAGTATCTAAGCTATAGATTTCTAGGTAAAAAGGAGGTAGCTTCCGTAATAGAAAAATTAATTTCGGGTTCTGAAAGCATGCTGGAGGATTTAGAGTTACCGTTAGGAAGTGAAGTTGATCGCTTGTTAAACGAGATTTTCTCTTGGGGTGTGTTAACAAGGGAGGGAGAGATTGGAGAAGGCTGCTATATTTTAAGTACTAAAAACCTATCAAAAGTGGCTATTGATGTAGTAACTCTTGTTAGTATACTGATGAGGTTTAAAGTCATTGTTGTAACGTCACCAAATTTGGACAGGAGAGTGCTAGATTACATCACTGAAGAGCAAACAGTCATAATCGTTGATTCCCATGGCGAGCTCAGTGAACCGTTTAGGGTGCTGATAGATGGGGACAAGGGTGAACTTGTAAAAAAATTCTATGTATCCGGTAAAGAGCTTTATAGGGTTGAAAAATTCATGCCAATTTGGAAAGTATTTAGGGAGGATATCTGGTGAAGCTTCAGGCAATATTGGTGTTAACACTTCTATTAGCAACAATGGCTCAGAGCCAGTTAATTGTCTCTTTTTCTGATTTAGGTTTTAATATAAGTGTTTTTGGAGGCAAAACTGTCGTTAGAGAAGCCTTTATAAAATACTCCTTTAAAGGAGAATTGCGTATTAGACTGACAATTTACATGAACTTTACGTTAAACCCCGTTTTATCCGTATTTACCTTCAATATCAATGACACGCAGTTAAACGTAACAACTTTAAGAGAAAAGGTTACTATTGAATCAAAGCTTAGTGGTGAGGGTTCTACTCTATGGATCAAAATGAAGATCTCACTCGATTCAGGAGAACTCAAGATACTAGGCAATTCTACCTTGGAAATAAGTTCTTTAGAGAAAATTGATGTCATCAACGAGCCTCTATTCTTCCTTTACATCAGCTTGTACCTTGCGGGAATCCTTGTACTAGTTTTTCGCAGGTTAACTATAAAAAAGAGGGAGGAGATAATAATTGAGTAATTGGCCGTTTAGTCTTACCAAGGAAGATTGGAGCAAACTTAGACGATTGGGTGTGAACCGAGAGTTGGCGAGAATATATTTGTCTGAAAGGAGAGTTTCTCTAGTAAGAGCTCCAGCGGGTATTGGTAAAACTAAATCAGCTCTAGCGGTTTCCTTAATACTCGCTGAGAAAGGTTACAGGATAGGATTTTTCTTTAGAACCATTAAGGAGATTGAACACGCGTTAAGTTTGCTTCAGGATTTGCTTCGACGTATCGGTAAGAGTGATAAATTGCTTGTTGTTCCTGTTGTTGGAAAGCGTAGGTTATGTATGTTTCCCCCAGAAAACGAAGCGTTGATAAAGTATTGGTGTCAAATTTTATCATGTTATTTTTTCACCAAAAGAAGTGATGAATCCTTTATTGATCGGGTTAAAGCGGGTGTGTACCAATCAATCAAGGATTACTATGAGTTAGCGAAGAAATATGATTTGTGTCCTTATTATGCTTATTCAAGCCTTGCCAAACAGGCATCTATATTATTGACTACTCATGTTTATTTCATAGATGAAGATTTGTATGAAAAACTGGGGAAACTAGATGTAATATTTATTGATGAAGCCCATAATCTCATGATAATTAAAACGGGTGAGATAAGCGTCGAGGATTTCGAATTAGGGAAAAAGCTGGATACTATGCGTGAAGGAAGGGAGGATTATTTTGCGAGAGATTTATGGGAGAAGAAAAAAGAGGCTCTTGCTGTGGCATACACAAGGTATTCTAGCTATGTTAGAGCGAGAGGATTCGAGGTAAAGGTGGGTGATAAACTTGTAAAGTTTAATCTCCCAGCAAACCTTATTATGAATAGATTAAATGACGTTAAAAAAATAATTTTAACATCTGCCTCCCTGTATCCCACCAGTCTATTTAACAATCTATTCTTAAAGGATGTGGATTCAAGTGAGAAAATTGTTTTACCGGGAATGTTGAAAGGTACAACCTTAAGGAGGATGATAGGCTTAAGTGTTGGGTTAACAACAAGTTATAAAAAGCGGAACAAAGCTATTCTAAATGGGTACATTCGTCTATTGAACCTCTTAAGATCCAAGACAGGTAAAAACATGATTGTATTCGCCCCGAGTAAGGAAATAGCTAAAGAAATTGTAAGGGGTCTTTCTAATTCACTTTTGGTGGAGGATAGTGAATCTGTCGATTTAGGTTCACTCAAAGACTGTGAGAAAGCGATATTTGTTTCCTACATGAGGGGTTCTTTAGCGGAGGGAGTAGAGTTAAATTTCGGTTATTGTTCGCCCAAAATACTCGTTGTTGTGGGATTGCCGTACCCTGCAGTAACGAGGGAGATGATTGAGATACTAAAATTTTACTCTGATGAACTAGGTATCTCTTTCAACGATTTACTTGACGCATACCATTTATCTAATATGGTTTCTGCTTTAGTTCAAGCTGCAGGTAGAGTTGGAAGAAGGGAAAAAGGGATAGTTCTAGTTGTGGATGATAGATTAAAAAATCTGAGTTTCCTAGGTTTGCCCGTTGTTAACAATATAAATAAATTAGTCTCTATTATTAATGGGTATTTGGGTGGCTAAACAATGGTTAAATCGAGTGATAAAAAAGATAGTATGGAACCCGAGGATATGGCGAGAGAGATATTTCTAGAATCAACAGGTCTTAAATATGTTAATGAGAAAATTTTGAACGCAGCTTACAAAATCTACAAATTCATAAGTTCTGGTGATTACGTAGAATTAATAAAGAGTGAGGAGCTAATCGTTTTAGCGGATGACACGCGTGATAAGGATGCTTTACTTATGCTCTGGAACCTGGAAAAACTCATTGAAAAATACGGGTACGATAAATATTTCACAATCGACGATGCGGCTAAAGAATTGAATTTATCCTTAACAATAGCGAAGAGGTGGATAGATAATAGCGTGGAGTTGGGTCTCATAGATGAAACCGAGAAGAACAGCGAACTAGTTTACAGGTTTAATAAGCAAAATATTGAGTCATTGTTAACGAGCCTTGAATTAAAGATCAAAGGCTTAAAGAACAAACTTCTTGATTCTAATGCTACTCTAACTACACGATTAAAGCAAATTGGAGACAGTCTAATGGGGGAGAAATCCTCCATTGATTCAAGATTTGGAAGTGATCTCCCAAAGGAATTTGCGAATGTTATTGATGCAATAAAGTTAGAGTTGAGCCGTATTAGTGAAAAAGAGATAGTTAATGATGCTGAATTGATTGATTTGTTAAATTCATTGAAAAGCAAGATTAATAGCGAGTTGGCTTTTGAGATACTTAACTGTATTAGAATTAACAAACTTTCGATTAGCAATGTAATTGCTTTATCGAACAATGACTTAGAGAAATGTAAAAGGGTTTTAGAGCTCCTAAAGGAAATAGAGTGATGCGCGATGGATACAGGTACCATTTACAGTTTTGTATCAAACTTACTCTTGGGGCTCCACGGTAACATCTTCTTTTTGGTTACAATTTGGGGAGGTCTTATCTTCTTATCTTGGGTTTGGTCGGGCCTAGAAAAAGCTGTTCGCTTGTTCTTTTTCCCTGGTTACGTGTTTTATTTTCTAGTAAAATTCTTTGTGTTGAAAAAACTGGGTTACGAGATTAGGGTCTACCACTTGTTTACCCCCTACTTCTCTTCGGTTAAAACATTGGTGAGGCTTGAAAATCTGAGGCATTCCATGGTTTTAATATTAAGTTTATCGTTTTCATCAATATTGTTCTATCTGGGATTGAACAGCTTGGTTGAATTAGCGTCAAGCACGGTTTCAAAGCTTATTGTTGCTTGGTTAGCGATTTCAGTGTTTGTGAACGGCTTACCCAGAAAACCGGATTTCTTAAATGTGTTCCTTACGAGTTTAAATGTTGATGTGTGGGTGTCATTGAGTTATCTGAACGCATTTGTGATTCTAGCTATAGGGGCTATAATTTTTGATCCAACTTTGGATATTGGGTTATTTTTAACTTACTTGGTAACTGTGGGGTTTATCACTTTAACTTACCCTTCAGAGCAGAGCGGTGGCCTTTTTGTCACTGGTGATGATTTGGTTCTTTTAGAGGAAAATTAAAGCATTTTACTTTTTTTGCGGCTCTAATTCTCGCTTATATATCTTCCAGTAACTGTTTCATTGGCGTTAGATTGCTATATGTTGTGTTGAAAATGTTATTAGAGTTGAAATCTAAGGCAGTTAATACGTTGTTAAAGTTTCTCAAGATAGACACGTCTCGCGGAAACACTGAAAAAATTATTGACAGTATTAAGAGCATACTAGAAAGACATGACGTACACGATATAGAGATTGTGGAGGATAAGGGTGGTCACAGTAACTTAATTGCAGAGATAAAAGGAGATAAACCAGTCATAAATTTTGTTTCCCATTGCGATACTGTACCAGTAGGCCCTAAAGATCTTTGGAAACATGACCCATATGGGGAAGTATATGAGGGAAAAATATATGGGAGAGGCGCATTTGATAACAAAGGACAACTAGTATCCCAACTGTTCTCATTCATACAACTTAAAAGATTAGGCGTGAAGGGACTTAGGCTCACTGTTTTTTCTGACGAAGAAAAACAATTGAGCAATACTGGAGCAAGATGGTTAATAAGGAATCATTGGGATCTCCTAAAATGCGACTACGCGCTAGGTGAAGGCGGGTTAACAATTGAAATATTAAACAAAAAGATATTACTCGTATCTTTTGGTGAAAGAGGAGGCGCGGAGTATTTTGTAAAAACGAGGGGTTCTGGGGGACACACAAGTTTAAAAGGAATGAACTCGACAATATTACACAAAGCTATTGTGAAACTATTAAGTCCCCCACTGGGAATAAAAAGTAAAAAGAGCCAGAAAGCCATAAGAGAGATGCAAAGGAATTTTCCATTTAACAGATTAATTCGTACAATGATATTCATGTCCAAGACCTTTAGGGAGCTCTTCAAGGCCTTAAAAACAGTCCAATTTAACGTATCTCAAATTGAGTTAGGTGGGAACGGCGAGAACCTTAATATGGCTCCAACAACGTTAAGGTTTGCAGTGAACTTAAGGCTTGTCCCAGAGACCACTGAGGATGAGGCTGACCGCATATTAGAATCACTTCTTAATCGAAAAATCGGTGAAAGTGAATTTGAGATTAGAAAAGTAATGTTTGTTCCATCCAAGTTTTCACCACTCAATACCGAGTTTTACCTTTACTTAAAGGATAAAGTTAGTGAGTATGGTTTTCACAGTGTCGCACCATATATACTTCCAGCTTCAACAGACTTGGCTTGGTTTAGGGAACGAGGCGTCCCAAGCTATGGTTTCTTTCCAAGTAGTGTAGCAACAGTGGAGATGGCTAAACTTTCTCACTCTGTTAATGAATACATATCCATCGAAGCCTTAGAGTCATCTATTGACCTAACGGTAAGGATGATTTCCGACTTCAAAGGAGGTGGCTAACGGGTGTATCAGTTATTGAATATGCAATTAATAAGAGTGCCCCTTATTCTACTATATATCACGGTATACTTCAAGTTGAGGTCTCTCGGGAAGTTGATTCCGTACGGTAACAAAAGGTTATCCTTGACTCTCATGAGCTACATGGTGTTATTTATTATTCTCAAGGAGTTTCTCCGATTATTGTATATTATATCTCCTCTCGTAATTTCTTTATCATTGGATAATCAATGGAGATTCGAGATCTATATAGGTTCACTTAGTGAAGCAATTGAAGTAATTATCTATGTGACAATTAGTTTACTAGCCTTGTCTTTTCTTAGAAACATAGAAATCAAAATAAGCATAAGTGAAGGATATGGGTTAGTAACCTTTTTTATCTTAACCGCCTTAATAGGGTGGGTTGTCTTAAGCGGTTTCGACACTGCATTAATATTTTACCTTAAAGCATTTGGTTTATTAGTAGGTTTCACTTTACTCTTAATATTTCTATTTGAGAGGTCGCAAAAGCTACCATCAAGGGACTCTATTCTGAAAACGAGTTTATTTGGGGACTTTTTGGTTTTACTGTCAGTCTCTCTGCTAATTATAGTTTATTTGTTCACTATTGCTGGTTTTCCAATACTTGAATTATTGAATGAAACCAGTTTACTGTTTGCTCTTCTAGTCTTCGGGATCTACATCGATGTGTTTCCCCCAAACATCCTAGTTTCCTTAATGGGGGGTGAAAACATTGAATGAAGCTAAACCCATAATCATCGCTAAATTAAAATGTCCTAGATGCGGGAAAGTCAGGATCATAAGGATTAATAGAGATGACTTCTATTCACGTGAAGTAGGCGGTTTAGTAAAACTAGTATTTCATCACGGTGACCACGTGTTTGCAGTTTGGGTGGATGCCAACGGTACACAGAGATCCGTTGAGGTTTACGACGTGAGCAGTGAAAAAAAGGAAAAAGGAAACCGCGAAATGATTTCAATTAGGGATTTAATTCGAATCATAGGTTTAAGCAATATCTCTAAGATTTTTGCAGCAACACTTGGAAGAATGAAGATAAGTTTGCCTTTCCAAGGTGAGAAGCGAAGCATGTTAGAGTTCTTGTTTTCCCATGTTTTAGGTGAGTACCCTAGAATTAGTGATAGAGCTAATAAAAGCCCCTCAATTATGATTGAGAACTTTACACCGAACCAAATGGTCCCAGGTGAGGAATACTTCCTACAGGCACTCCAGAAGATAATTTCACTTGATGACGTTGAGGCTCAGTATTTAAGATTGCAAATTGCCATAGATAGGGTTAAAGAATTGGCGGAGAACATTAGAAAGGAAGTTGAATTTTTGCATGGGATTGTTTCAATATTGGAATTAAAGAAGAGATTCAATGTTAACGATAATGATTTGTTCAAGTTGGTGGTCCTAAGGGTCATCAATAGTGATACAAAAATTAGGGATAAAATTAGAGAAAAGCGATACTTTTTACCTTCTTTCTAGAATTTATTAGGCTCAAGAGCGAGAGCTTCACTATTTTCTTAAATAAGTCATTTATTTTTTCACCTGTATGCGCACTGACAAGCATCGTGTCACTTATCTTTATTCCGATTCGTTCGCTTTCCATTATTACATGTTTTATGTCAGCTTCGTTGATTTTTGCCTCCAAATCTATCTTGTTTCCAATTAGCAAGTAGTTTGTATAGTGACTTTTAACATTGATTTTCACTTCATTCATCCAGCCAATTAAATCAAATAACGTTTGCGGCTTAGTAACATCATAAACGAACATAACTAGATGGGAACCATCATAGTAAGCGCTTCTAAGATTTGAGTAATGCTCTTGACCGCCAATATCGAACAGAAGAAAGTTCAACTGAATATTCTCAAGATTAAACTTGAAGTAGTCTATCTCGATTCCGATGGTAGATTCTAATTTAGTGTCTGTAGTTAAACCCACGAGTTTTCTCCTTATAGTCGTTTTTCCAACCCCAGAGTCTCCCACAAGGAGAACTTTCAATGGGATTCTATTCAATGTCATGTTTTTTCAACACCTCTCTTAATTGGCCTATCGTTTGCCGGAGATCCCTAATTATAAGCCCCCTTGGGGCATTTGAGTCAATTATGGCTCCCAATAAGTAGTTTTTTGTTATAGAGGCAACAATTATGTTTTCTTTGTCTCCTTCCACCCAAACACTGTTTATTTTTGTTATCGAGGTGCCATCTATCGCTCTCTCTGAAGTAGCGAGAATTACGCCAATAGATGGACTAAAAATGTTTTCTAGGTAACTGGCTGGATAAATTTTAGAATATTGAACCATTGAGAGTCCACCCTTATCTGTTACGGTTAAAGCCTTAACGAGTTTGTTCTTTTTAACCGTATGGACCAAAACACTTTCAATGTCTCTTATTATGTTGTCACTTGAGAGTTCACTGTAATTTAACGCGTCTAGCAGCTTTTTTATTTCAATATCATTGTTCATCATTTCATTCCCTTACATTATATTTTTATTATTATTTTCACAAGTGAGATTTAAGTAAGCCAAATTTGGGTAATTTATCATTGTTTCCGCGTTTATCCATAGAATGCGTGAATAATATAATTTTTGTATCTCCTATTCGCAACTAAGTTTTAAACGAATTGAAGTCTATGTTTAAGAGTCGTTTTTTATAAAAACAATTTTGGAT
>JAGSHR010000111.1 GCA_029855985.1 Candidatus Njordarchaeota archaeon | reverse complement strand
TTATAAAAGTTAAAAATTTTAGTAAATGTATATATATTGATTCATTTTTTTCGATTATTCAAAGAATCAAGAATACCCAAATGTTCTAGTAATCTTTTATAATTCTTTTTGCCGATTATACCCTTGAGTAATGACAAATCATGTTTTATGTTCTCAATCTCATTTTTATCCGCGTTTTCTAGAGCATATGATATATAATTAACTATCTCTTCAAAAGTTAGTTTTTTGCCAACTATGCTGAGCAATAAGATAAGCCCCCCGATTCCTTTTTTAGTTCTTGATTTCAAAATTGTTTCCATTATCTCCATGATGTCATCTTTCGATAATTGTTTCTCTAATTCCTTTATGATCGCGACACCAAGATTATATAAATCCTCATCAGCAACCATCAAAAGTCGAATAGCGTATTCTTTTGCAATATCTTTATCGACTTTATCAATATTTCTTAGTAAAATAAGTCCTGAAAGATACTTTAAATAGGGATTCTGGGAATTGAGGAGACCCTCACATAAATTAATAATTGCTTCCTCGTTCATTCTCTGAGATAATTTTATAATTTTATTGGAGGCTATATCTTTAAGCTGTTCTTCATCGATTTCTAGGATTCTCTCTAGAAGATTTACCAATTCAATTATATAATCCTCGGTCTCTTCTAGTGATAACATATCTAGCATTTTTGCCGCTTTGTATTTTCCATTTCTACCTTCTTCCGCCAATGATACTAGTTCCCTAACTGAAATGAAGAACTCCATTTTTATATCACCTTTCATTTTCTAAAATTCAAGTTAATAAACTGCTCAATTTTTTGTCGCCAAATCTTTATATTTTACATATACAAGTTGACTTTGAGGTAATATAATTATGGCCAATGTACTCATTTATATTAAGTTAAATGAAAATGAAAAAGAGATGATTAGAGAAGCTATGAAAAATTATGCTAAAGTATTCTTTAGAGACGAGATAACTGAAGAAAAAATTCTTCGAGAAATTGAAATTATTATTGCAGGGAGCGGCCTAGATATTATTAGGAGTGATCTCCCTAAAATGCAAAATCTAAAATTTGTCCAAATATTAGCTGCTGGTGCTGATCATGTTCCTTTTAAACTTTTACCAGAATCTGTTATTGTCGCTAGCAATGCTGGAGCCAATGCCATTCCTGTGGCGGAGCATGCTATGGGGCTTTTACATGCTATCATTAAGAATATTTGCTATCATGATTACCTTATGAGAAAGGGTAAATGGGATAGGAGAAAATATGGGAGACTCATCTATGGCAAAAACGCTTGCATTATTGGTTTTGGTTTTATAGGATGTGAACTGGCAAAGCGTCTTAGTGCTTACGGAGTTAAAGTCTACGGGTTTAATAGAAGCGGAAAAAGCAAATGTGGTGAAATTTCTATTGATGGCATCTACAAAATTAGTAAGATATATGATTTTGTTGAGAAATGTGATTTCATTTTTGTCTCTTTGCCTTTAAATAAAGACACGAGGGGATTTATTAATCTATATCTACTACAGAAAATGAAAAAAGATGCCATTCTTATAAACGTTGGTCGTGGACCTGTTATTAACATTAAGGACCTATACAAATTTCTTAAAGAACATCCAGAGTTCAAGGTGGGGCTTGATGTTTGGTGGGACTACCCAGATACCCCCTATAAAGAAAACTTTTATCAAAAACTCCCATTTCACGAGTTAGAAAACGTTGTGATGACACCTCATATTGCCGGGTTTGCTAGAGAGATAAGAATTCAAGTTTTCACCTCAGCTCTTGAGAATGTTATTAGGTTTATTGAGGGAAAAGAAATTAGAAATATTGTTAATCGAGAGGACTATCTATGATGCCATTATCAGTTCTTTAATTTTCGCGTATTTGTCTAACAATTCTAATAATTGTTTTTGTTTCTTTATTTTTGATTCGCCTTCAATAACCGCGGTTGAAAATGTTACATATTCGTTTATTAAATCATTATATTTACTCAAATCGGGTCGGATGATCAATAGTTTTCTCATTATCTCACTTAGGCTTTCACCCATTAAACCATATTTCCGCCTTAAGAGCAAAGTTAAATACTTATTTAGGAGCAACACCATTGACTTATAATCTTTTGAGCGAACATACCATTTTAATCTTCGCTTGAAAGGTGATTCTTCAGTAACTCTTTCAACCCTGCTTAATAAAACTGTGCTAGTCCTAATTTCCTTTGGTAGATAACCGAATATAATCGATAACAAGATTAATGGAACGAACGGGCCGATATACCATGAAGATGAAATCTCACTTAGGAATCTTAGCCATAATGATAAACCATATATTGGGTCTGTTGGTAAATGAGCTGAATGCGATTCGTCAAAAATTACGGTATCCACCTTATCTCCTATTAACCACTTGAATAGATTTTTCACGAATTGTCGATTGTCAAAGCCATGTAAAGATAAGGCTTTATTAGAAAAAATATCGGGATCTGTTATTAATGCCACCTTCATGTTTCCAAGCGAAAAGGCTAGACCCAAGGAAAAAGGTATTCCTCCCCATTCCCAAGGATCAGGGGACATGTCTCCTTTTAAGGCTTCTGATGTGTTTGTTTCTAACCAACTATAAGGAGAAGATTGTAAAATACCATATGGAAGAGGAACAAAGGCAGTTCCATTTTCAGTTTCGATCTTTAGGCTTAATGTTGAGGGTGCGAACGTGACTATTTTGTTAACTCCTTGGGTAAGGTCGGAAGGCCCAGAGAACGTTGTAATAACAGGATTAATAGGCGTCTTATAGTATGATGCGGCATCCGCTAAGATAGCAGATGTATTGAAGTATATGCCCTTTATTATTGTTCCTTGACCACCCATTAGAAAACTTCCCAAATTAATAATTTGCCATAGGCTGTCTAGTAGAGTATTAGCTTTGCCAAAGTCATCGACGATTAGTACACTACCGTTATTGTAAATGAATTGTAGAAAGCTTATTACTTCTTCGAAGCTATAAGGTATAGTGGGACCCATTATCACTAATAATGCCCTCTCTCCGTGACTTATTCTTGATAGGCTTTTTATAGATGAGGTTAGAATCTTAGTTTGAACTGCCCTATTTACCTCACTACTAATATCTCTCTCAATAATTGTCCTTAGAGTACTTAATCCAGAATCACTTGTGTTGAGAATGGAATAATTTGCTGTGTCTGCTTCCCCCCCAAGTGTACTCACAGTCAGAGAATATAAAGAAAATATTAGAGCAAGGTAAACCAATGTTTTTATAATTCTCTTTGATTGAGTCAAGAACATTTCTAAACCTCCAATTCATATATCGTCTCGGAGAACAATTCAAGTTTCCTGAGATTTGATAGCGTCAATTGAACTGTTGTGTTATCTGGCATTCTCTCTCCATATCTCACTATTTCGTATATGTTGACTAATTGTTCTAGTACCTTGTATATATCTTTTTCTATTCTTGGATAGATTTTATTTAGAAGTTCCCTCGGTGTATCCGATGATTTAACCTCAAGGTTAAGACGTTTGGCTATTAGGCTTAGTAATGCCATTATTTTTTCACTTGCTTCTCCATATATTTTGTTTTTCAGTAATACTTCAATATCATCGATTAGATTTGTTAATGTTTCCTCCCCATGAACCGTGCCGCTTATAATGGGGATATAGACCATTAGTTTGTCTTTATATCTATAAATCACAACACCAGTGATAACGAATGGAATTATTAGCAATACCATTATTGGATCTATAAGTGATACTAAAGGTTCTTGCGCTCCAGCAATCTCAATTGTAAATGTTAATGGGCTTAGTCCGGATAGTCTTATTGTGATTCTAGTTGTCTCATTGATCATAATTATAAACTTGTCTAATCCGCTATTATTTGTTTTTCCATGTTTCCATATTAACCCATTAATAATTATTGTGTAATCAATTGAAACAGGTCTCTCATAGTTATCAGTGATATTTACCGTGAACAATAGTCGATCGCCACTTTTTACACTTATTGTAGGTTCGTTGATGGGTGTAACATATCCCTTTCCAATAGCCCATTGTGCGCTTGTTTCGTTGATTCTCATGGTTAGATAGAAGAACTTATAAATCGAAATATCAAAATCAGCCCTATCTGGTAAGTATAGAAATTGTATGGGGCCCCTAGCGATCACTGTAAGGGTTATTGAGGGGGAATCTATTGATAGGGGTATTGTTAAATTGGTAAATTCAAAAAGTCCATCTGTGTTAGTGGATGTGTTGGCCAATTCTATTTCTGTGCTATCATATCGTATTACAACTTTCACCTTTGAATTTGGTAGTGGGTCCCCTGTTGTTGAGTCAACCACATTTCCAGATAATGTGAAGATTTCGCCTTGCATGATTAATGAAGGAGGGTCTTGTGTTATTAATACTTCAACTGCACTGTAGATTAGTAATGAGAGTTCATTAACTATTACATTTTCACCAGTCACTGTAGCGTTAGCTTTATAGCCGCCTAAACCATAGTTATTAGCTATGATACTTGCTTCAATCTCTAGGGTAAAGTATCCTGTGCTATTTGTATTTTGTGTTTCCGAATAGACTAGTTGGTTGCCTTTATAAATACTTACTCTTACTTCTTTTCCGCCTTCTGGATTGCCAAGTATATTATAATATCTTCCAATAATATGTATAGTCTCATTCCTCAGAACATTTAGCGATGTTACAAAGTTGCTCCCACTAACAAAAGCTAAATCGATCTTAGAAGCTAATATTACTTTGAATGTTCGGAACGATGATAGGATAGGTTCTCCAATAATTGACCCATTTTTCAATAAAGTTTGCGTTACTAAAACCGTATAGGGTAAATCGAAATGGTTTTCGGTCGCGTTGAATAAAATAGAGACGTTGTAGAGACCTGCGCCCGTGTCACTATAGTTGTAAATGTAGGTCGCTATGCCAGAATCATCACTAATAATAAAGTCTCTAACCACGTCACTAGTGTTTAGGTTTTCAATACTTAACGTGAAATTCAATCCGTTTATATGAAGAATTGTGCCATTATCAAATGCTAACCATGATCGTATAGTTATATTTTTTTCGAACAGTGGAGTAATCTGTTTTTCCAAGAAAATTGATAATGAAACTCTTGAATAGAAGATGGCACTGTATATTATTTTTATTTCTGGTAATCCCGATTTGACATCTCCAGGAAAAATAGATGTTATGTTTACCGGTCCGCTTGGATATGATGTGAGCACGTTAAATTCATATTCGAAATACCCATAGTCGTCAGTAGTGTTTTGTCCTACATATATTGACTCACTTTCACTTATATTGAGAAAAACGGATAATTTAACGTTTGAGATAGGTTCCCCAGTTTCGCTGTCAGTTAAGGTAAAATTTATTTTCACGATATCAATGCCCCTTAGATAGTATCCTATAAAAGAGTTATTTGCGACGCCTTTTAGAGTTATCAAGTTATCATCGTTGAATTTGAAGGCCGAGTAGTTTGATATTATCTGGTTATTCATTGAGTTAGTTACGTGCAGGGGGGATAATATTATTAAAAGTAATAATATTGTGATTAGAAGTGCGTTCTTTGGAACTTCAATATGCCTAAGGTGTGATTTTATGAACAATGTTAATCTTAATGGTATTAAAGTCGTAGCCACTGATATTGATGGCACCCTTACGAACAGAGAATATTTAATCGACTTAGAAGCGATTACGTATATTAGATTATTAGAAAAAAACGATATTAAAGTGATATTGATTACTGGGCATACATTCGCCACGGTTAGCACTTTATCTCAATATATTGGAACAAGCGGTCCAGTTGTGGCTGAAAATGGTTGTGTTATTGGTTACAAATGGGAACCAATTCTCTTAGGGAAACCTATAAATGAAAAGGAGAAACTCATCAAGATAATGGAAGATTTGGGGTTTAAACTAACAAAATCGTCTAACTTTAAGTTTATTGACATAGCGTTTAGAAGAACAGAGAAATCCGCAAATCTAACTAACGAGGAGTTACATAAAATTCTCTCATCTGAGGGCTTTGAAAATTTAGAAATAAGTGATTCTGGATTCGCTGTTCACATTGCCCCAAAGGGGCTAAATAAGGGAAGTGGTCTTATTAAAGCACTTGAAATGCTTAATATACCTCCAAGTGAAGCCTTATTTATTGGTGATGGTGAAAACGATCTGCCTGCCTTTAAGGTTGCTGGGGTAAGCGTTGCAGTAAATAATGCTCCTGCCACTGTTAAGAAACATGCAGATTTGGTAACAAATGAGTCTTATGGAAAAGGATTCGTTGAGATGGCAAAAATGCTATTAGAAAAAAAGAAAAAGTAATTTTTATATTTTCTCCCACTTATCTTCTAGTTTCTTTAAAACTCCTGGCAGTGTGGTATACTCCATTTCTTCGGCTGGTAATCTGTGTGGTTCAAATGGTCCATGTGCTCTCATGTAATCAGTGATTTGCATGACTCTTTGTCTAGTTATATCAAATGCGGGATCATCAAACATGTCTTCTGGTCCGATTAGTTTGCCCTCATTTAATTGGAAGCCTAGTGCTACTATTCTCGGAGGGCCGTCAAATCTCGTACATTGTGAATACTTTAAGGGTACGGGCATTAAGGGCATGTGGTGAGAACCTCTCATTCCTCCTGCTACTAAATGTCCTAGGGCAAAACCTTCAAGGACTTCTCCAACAGCGGGGAAACCACTCTGAGCCCTCACAATTGCTACTGGGTCGTCTTTTCCTATGTATTTTCCTGCAATTAAACTGAGTTTTTCTGTACTTATTGCAGCTGCTATACCTAAGTTTGGATTCTTCGAATAAACATATTTTATTATATAGCGCGATTTATGTCCAATTAGCGCTAATATGTCATAAAGGTCCTCTGGAGCTGAAAGTTCTATCTTCCTCGATTCTTTCACGTCATATATTACAAACTTAAACCCATCGTGCAGTTTGGGATCAATCACTAGCCCTGCAGTATTAAATGGGTCTGCGAATATCCTAAATATAGGGAAGTTAAATGCTCCAGGGTCTGTCTTGTCTGCAGCAAATACGATAATTGGTTCAGAGGGGCGCTCTTCAATCTCCATTTCAGCGACTCCAGGACCCATACCCTTCACATTACCACTAAAAGCGTCTTTAAGAAGATCTTGTCCAGCCCCATAAAGCTTCAGTTCTTTCGCTTTATCTGCTGCCGCTTTAAATACATTCCAAGCGAATTCATGTATCTCTGAGTTATCCACTCCTTTCGTATGAGTCATCAACAGTTGCAAGTCATCCCCTGCGTTGAAGACGTAATAGTCGATTATCAGACCATTGTTTTTTGCTTCTTCTAATTTTTTCTTAGCAATTTCTAACAAAGCAGGATGAACCTTTGAGTGACCTGTATATGAACCCACATCTGCCTTGATTAGGGAGATTGTTACCTTCATATCGATTCCTCTTACTATATTTGGTTTTTTTCAGAATTAGATATTGTGTTTAAAATAATAAAATATTTTTAGGACTATTAAGATTATGTTGGATTTGAACATCCATGTCTAAACTTAGGAAATGCTACCTACAATTCGAAATAAGATACTTTATTGATCTTCTTATATAATCTAAATTGAAATTTGTGTTTCCTAGGTGTACTTGTCTTATATGATTTAGCATACTTGTTAATGTGCGGGTCAGGTCTGCGGAATTATTTTTGCCACATATTATTCCAAATAACACAGATTCACACATTTTTAGGGGTAATAAATTAAAGTTTCTTATCCTTTTATTGTTATTTATCAAGGCGCCAAGAACATCTCTTTCAAATACAATTTTCTTATTACTATCTATTTCTGTTTCTTCAAACATGTTTGTATTGATGAAAATACTACTAATCGCCCTACGATTTACACCATAACCCATCTCCTTTTTCATTATTATAATAACATCGATCAAATTCAATCTCGAGTAATCGATGTGGAATGTGTAATAGAATCTATCAAAAAGTTCATGAATACTCGTTGAGTGCATAGTAGCAATTCCCTTTAACCCCGCAGAAAGAGCGTGCATAAGCGCAACTGCATCATTTTTGTCTTGGACTTCGCCAATAACAATATAATCAGGCGATCTATGCAATAATCGAAGTATCTGTGATTCCTTGCTAAGATATTCATTTAGCCTAGATTCAAAGGGAGCAACTCTATACCTCAAAAAATTTTTCCTTGAGACCCTAATTTCTCTAACATCTTCTATTGATATTATCCTCCAATATTCGGGTAACGAGTCAATGATAAAAGAAACAAGTGTCGTTTTCCCCGAACCTGGCTCTCCCACTATCAACATATTCCTTCTAAATAAGGCAAGTACAAGTAGGAAGACTAGACAATATGGATTATTTTGGTTTATTAATTGAGGGAATATTACATCTTGTTGAACTATTTTTCGGATAGTAACTGTTGTATTCTCGACTAGGGGTTTTGTGTCAACACTTACTCTTATAGCAAATTCCTTAGTTAATAAATCTATTTTATCAGATGGTTTCTCGGCAGTTATAAACAAACCACCATAAAGTCTAAAAAAGGACATGAGCGCACTTAAATCATAATCCATTAGGATAATATTAGTAAACAATCTACCATAAAGTTGGTGATCGATATACACTTTATGATTAGGAGAATTAATATATATCTCTTGAACGCGATCATCAAGAAGCAACGGAAGAATTTTGTTAATGCCACTAAAGTATGTGTAAATTTTTGCTCTAACGATTCGCTCACCACCGAGATCCACATGTTTTCTTAATCGAGTGGCCAAAGCATCAATTAAGTCATCTAGACTCCCAATCGATAACATTAGAGAGTTTCTTCTAGAAAAAAATTTTTTAAGCAATTTATTGGCTTTTTCAAACTCTAACCCTCTATCCATCTCATGAACAATATAGTAAAGTTCGTCATCAACAGAGAGTATCTCTATCCTATACAGGGGAATTTCATATTCATCCAAAATTACTTTTTCCTCTAATATCCCCATTTTGGCTTCCCATCGTGATCATATTAAAATCTCCGCTATTTATCCCTTAATTTCTGAAAACTCGAGTATTTCTTATAGTTTCTTAAAATCGTAAATTGACAAGTTCCAGTAATTTCCTCAAGAAGTTTTGCCGCCAGGATGGGTTTTATCCCCAATTTTTGGGCAACTAGTTTATCCGATAGGTAGATTAATATCGTCGCAGCTGCTACTCTAGATTTACCTGAAAACTCATGTAGTGGAATGGAAAATACAATGTTCAAAAATTCCTTACGGATCAATAAAAAATATTTTTCCCTATAAGCTTCATCTTTTAGAGAATCTAACTTTTTTTGCACTTTATCGTTCTTAATGAGTTTTTTTATCACAAAGGTTCCTTGTTTTAAAATTTCTGCACGCGGGTTATAGTTATTCATTCTTTGTCTTATCCTAGCGAGTACCCTTAAGATGTTTTTTCTAGAAATCTTCTTTCTTAAATTACTTTTCGCAATATCAATTAATTTTATTAAGGCAATATTGGAGACCCCCCTATCTTTTATAACAACCCAAAAAGCTGCAAGTGCAATTTCATTTACTGTGGCATTTACTTCCTTCTTGTATCTCAATAAGGCAATAGCGGTATTTATCACCTCCTCTTCTATATTCTTTGGCAACTCTATACCTGAGATACTCATAATTGATTCGATAAAACTTTTGATCCGATATATGTGTAATTGAGTCAGTTTTTCTGTATTCGTTATCCTCCTCAATGATGGATTAATAAAGTATTTTTCAATGCCAGTTCGTTCACTCTTTATCTTAACGTAATTCATCTTTATCACATTATTTTTATTTTCACTACAGTTTTTATTTCATTGAATATATAAGAGAGAATAAACAAAAACTACACGATTAATAAAAAAATTGAACTACTAGGAGATAATCTAAAAATGATTTATTGAATAGTTAGAAGTAGAGAGACCAAACGTAAGTAAAAATGGAGGGGCAATGTTTTGAGCGAGAAACAGTTCATTTATATTGATGGGTCAATGGGGGAAGGAGGAGGACAAATATTTAGGACAGCATTAGCCTATGCTGCAGTAATAAAACAACCCATTATAATAAAGAATATACGAGCAAAAAGGAAAAATCCTGGTCTTAGACCTCAACATCTAGCAGCACTGCGAATATTGACTAAAATTACAAACGCCGAGGTGAAAGGCGATTTTGTGGGATCAAAGGAGGTAACTTTTATACCCAATGAAATTAATGGTGGTCAATTCGAAGTGAATACAGGAACGGCTGGAAGTGTAACTTTAATAATACAGGCAATCTTACCTGCTCTACTATTTGCAAAAAGAAAAGCAATCGTAAAAATCACCGGGGGCACTGATGTTCCCATGGCTCCTCCAATAGACACATATAGATTCGTCTTTTTCCCTTTTTTAGAATCACATGGGATAAAAACAAGAGTAAAGCTAATTAAGAGAGGTCATTATCCTAGGGGGGGTGGGGAAGTTATACTCGAAGTTGAGCCCATTAAACGAATTGAACCATTTTTATTGCTAAGACAAGGAAAAATCAAAAAGATAAGAGGAATATCACATTGTGTGAAACTGCCAAAACATGTAGCGCTTAGACAGGCTAAAGCGGCTGAAAAAACCTTAATAACAGAAGGATTTAATGATATTGAGATACAAATTGAATCATATCCTCCAAACAAGGATCCCCATTTAGGACCAGGATCTGGAATTGTACTATGGGCCGAGACTAGTGAAAAAGCCCTTTTATCGGCAGACAGCTTAGGAGCTAAAGGAAAACCAGCAGAAAAAGTTGGAAAAGAGGCCGCACTTAAATTGATCAAGCAAATCAAAGCTGGAGGAGCCGTTGACGTTAATCACACTGATTATTTGATTCCATTCCTAGCACTGGCAGAGGATAAGTCGAAAATTTATTCTTCTGAAATAAGTCTTCATACGCTAACTGCGATAAAGGTAGCTGAAATAATACTAAAAAGAAAATTTGAGGTAACCGGGGAACTAGGGAAGCCAGGACATATCTCAACAAAATAAAAATATACTTAACCTGAATCGCTCATCAAAATACTCTTAATTTGATTATATTTCTTTCGAATTGTCAGCTCAGTTACTGATGCAATATCTGCAACCTCTTTTTTGCCCCTTGTTTCTCCTGATAGTTCAGCTGCTAAATATAAAACAGCCGCTGCGATACCTTTTGGTTCATGACCTAGGGACACCTTTTTAGATCTAAGTTTTTGTAGTATCTTCATAGCGAGAGTTATGCATTCATTAGATAATCTTAACTCCTTTCCAAAGTTCCTAATATACCTTTCAGGTCTCGGCGGCTCTAACTTGAGTCTAAGGAGTTCTCTAATTTCCTTGAAGTACTTTATTATTGTTTTTTTCTTAACACTAACTCTCCTAGAGATTACATCTAATGGTCTTAGATTACCTCTTAACCTTAGAGCAACATAAATTGATGCAGCAACGACACCACGAAGATTCTTTGGTCTTGCCCCTTTTTTATTAACATATCTCATAACAACTAGTAATGCAAGGTTCTTAATATCATCACTTAAATTAAGTTTTAAGGAGAAATCTGACAAAAGAGAATTAACTCTAAAGTAAAATCTATCCTCACTTGTATAAGAACTTATAATCTTCTTATCCTTTGCATGTTCCTTAAACTTAATCGAATGGGGTCGATATATGTTCAAAACTGGGTTCTGAGGATGTGATGTGTTAATCTTAAGTTGATAATCCTCATTTTTATAGATGGGCGGGAGCTCCATCGTGATAATATCCCTATCAATAACAAAACCACAGTTGCAACAAACAAGTTCTTCATTGATAGTTATAAAGCAATCAGATTTACCACAATTCGGACAAACAATTTTATTCATTATAGACACCGATAAAAGAAATAATTATAAAATTGCTTTAGATTAAAAACCGGTTAGCCATTGAAAAAAATTCTCTACTTAAATATATAGACTACTAAGGAATTACGAGGATATTATATTGAAAAACCTTAATAAATGGTAAAAAATTGCTGTTCACGTTGAGCCGTTTAGAAGAGTACACGAAACATCATCGCACTTTAAAAAATGAACATCATAACTATGTAAGTCAACAATCGGAACGATCCCTGGAGTTGGTTTTATGCCCAATTTTCTTTGCCAAGAAGTCAAACCTTGAAAAGTACTTGAGTTAATCAATAAGGTCCCACTGATCTTAGTTATTCTAGCGTCAACCATATGCAAGTGACCAGTAACATAAATATCAGGAATTTCATCTATCACTAGAGGGTCATACTCTAACGGAATAATTGGCTCTTCTCCCCACATAGGTAAAATATGCCTGTGCCTAATTTCCTCAACCATCATAATTGTCGGTTTTTCTATACTAATATTCAAATCAGACGCTATATCTTCAAGCCCTTGGCCATGATAGAGTAATATGTTGACACCTTCAATAGAAACCAGCGCAGGGTTTCCAAACATGTGGAAATTAGGCTTATCTAATAGTTCTCCCAAGAATTCATTAGGTATAGGAGGTTGAGGGATAAATTTACCAGCTGGATCATGATTTCCAGGAATTGCAATGATTTCAATGTTATCTCTAACCCTATCCAGATAAGACCTCAATATGTTGAATTGATTATAGATATCTGTAATACTTAATTCATCCTGCTGGTTTGGGTACACCCCTATCCCATCTACAAGGTCTCCCACGATCACTAACGCAGAAATGTCCTTGGAAATTGTCTTTAAAGCAGGATTTTCTATGTTCCCATTTAGGAATCTAATAAAATTTTCAAAGTAGTTATCCAAAAACAGTTTACTTCCTATATGAAGATCAGATACAAACGCTACTTTAAGAGGTTCAGGAGTTCTATTTCTAACTTTAGGCCGAGGAGGCTCTGGGAATATTATGTCTTCCGCTATAATAAAGTTTCCAGATTTCTTAGTGAATTTTATTGCAATAACGCTGTCTAGAAGTAGCCTATCAAACTTATTTTTTAAATCACCTTGCAATGGAACATAAACATTAACAAAACCATACTCATCTTCACCAACGATCATACCTGCCTTTCCATTTTTAACTAACCTTTTCTCATATACTAGTAATATTATGTGTCGTTCACCCGCATTACCCAAATCATTAGATGAGACTATATTAGAAAGACCCCTTTCTTTAAGAATTCTCCCAATTCGCCTATACCTATCCAAAAACAACTGTTGAAAAACCTCATAAGATTCACTGAATGAAATTCTTTTTGGCGAATGTATGAGCTTAACAGAAATAGAACGTGACCCAAAGCTTGCTTCACTGAAAGCTACATGAGGGGTTGTTGAGACCCCCATTGCTATCTCAGACTGAGAGTCAGGTTTACCCTTATCGAAAACATTATTAGGGAATTCCTCTATTACTAATTCGGTTTCGCTCTCAGTCTCATCTTCACCATTGTTATCTAAATCGCCCCTTACAGTATCTATTTTATTTTCCTCTTTAATCTCTTCGAATCCTACCTTAACATCCTCATTAGCAGGACTTTCTACTATACTGCTTGATTCTAATAGGTAATCCAGTAAATCGCTCAATTTTTTCTCTTTTTTTATTTTCCTCGAAGAAGCTTTGGCTAGTCCTTTTTCACGAGAATTATTTTTAGAACCGTTATTTTTCTTATCTGAAATTTCTATCTTATTAAGTGAATGATATGCAGCTAGCACATCCTCCTCGTCTATAACTAACTTGTTTGTAACAATCATATCTAAAGTGGGCGAAATAAGATCCAAAAAATCCTCTAATCGCTTTTTTTCAATTGCACTTAGAAATAGAATTAATTGAACAGCTTTATAATCAATATTCTTCTTATAGTTTTTAACAAAGTAAGAGGAAATCATTCTTAGTACTTTGCGATTTGCTAGTTGTTTTCCAATGTTTTTACTCATTTAGATCATTCCCGAAGCAAAATATAAGACATTTGAAAAATCATAATAATTAACAACCGTAATTTGCTTAAAATTCTATAACCTCCTTATCCCCCAATATATCATTTATATTTTCCTTTAATTTATCCTTCAACTTCTTCACATAAATAAAGAAGACGTCTTCCTTGGCTTTAGTTGTTGGCTTAACTCCTGTAATTAACTTACATGGTTCTATAGATTTAGATGAAAAAT
Organism: Candidatus Njordarchaeota archaeon; assembly: GCA_029855985.1. The sequence continues at coordinate 4,208 of JAGSHR010000111.1, read as the reverse complement.
TATAGAGATCCTCGTCGACACTCCTTAACCACCTAAAAATATCCATTTTATCAAACCCCAGCAAGGGTCTAAATATAGGAAAATCAATCGATTTAGAAAGAATACTAAGATTCCAGACTGTTTGACTAGCATGCTCCCCTATTATCTCTCCAGTTACAAAACCACTAGTTTCCTCGATTTTACTTAATTCAACAGCGAAATGATACATCATTGCCTTCAATACTATGTAATAGTATTTCCTATCATCCACTACTTCAAAAATTAATTTTGTTACGTCATCAAATGGTACTATAACCAATTTTCCCTCCCCATATGGGGTCCAATGCTTAAAAAGACCTCTCGCAATATTAACCACCCGTATCTTCGCTTCTTTTCTAAGCTTTGCTTCACCAAAATCATAGAAAATAGGAATTATTGGGGACCCCCTCCGCAGTGTAAACCATGAAGCTAATGTTGAATCTGGACCTCCGCTTAAAAGCACTGTCAGAGAAGATTGAACACCATAAGGCAGTCCTCCAAAACATGGAACCTGATCGATATAAATATATGATTTTTTCTCCCGAACATCGATATAAATAGGTAAATCCGGTGAATCTAGATTAACTCCCAGATTAAATTCGTCCTTAACAAACTTTCCAATATCATATCTAACTTCTGTAGTTCCAAAAAGGGGCGATAAAGATTTTTTAGAAATAATTGCAAACGTTTTTGTATCACTTTTTAGCTCTAGGTAGCTAGACACGAGTTTTGAAACCGCATGTTTAATAGAATCTAATGTACTTTCACACCTAATTCCAAGTGATAGAGAAGAAAAACCAAATATTCTTCTAAGACGGTTGATAAACATAGAGTGAGATTCTATTATGGTATCCTTAAAATAAACGTATAGGCGCCCTCGTTCTCTTGCAACAAAAGCTTCATTATCTAATCCTTCTTCTTTTATGATATAGTTGACAATCTTTCCTAGTTTTTTCTCCCAATATCCCCTTACACCCTCACTTTTAATAGGGATTTCTCCCGATAGCCTTAATATAATTGTATCAAAGGGCATTTTCCCTAAGTAATTTAACCACTCCTCTCCCCTCTTTTTTGACAAGAAATCCACAGTTACCACCGACACCATTATTCAAAAATTTAGCCTTTCAAACATCAATTCATAAAGTTTTCATTATACAATATTGTTTATTGTTAAAAGTAGGGGGTGGCGGGGTTAGCCCCCCTTTTGTTTCCCGGGACTCATTAGAGTGCCCCGGTCACGGCATAAGACTAGTCGCTACTCTCACCCCTCCTATCATAGGGATGAGGGTGTGCTTTCACCCACGGTGACAGGCCGTTTCAACCGACCCCTAAGCTCTTCAACGGTTAACGGAAGGTTGCCTTTCCGCTCCCGTATCATTATCATTACTTAGGGGTGGTACCGTTTCTGTTCCTGTTGCAGGGGATCTCTCCCCTGCGGCTTACGCCGCACCGTTTTTAGGGTGGGGGGAACTTCCTCGGTTAGACCGAAAGCCGTTTCCCCGCCTCCCCCTCTTTTTAAAAAAATTATTCAAACTTCATTTTAATTCCAACCGCTAATGAGATCAAATCTTGTAATTCCTTGACCCTTAATCCTGTCTCTCCTGTATGGTCTGGTAGAAAAGCAAAGATAGGTGTGGTCCTACCTAGTTTTATTAATCTTTCTCTTATATCCTTGGTTGACTCAACGTAGCGTTCTGGAATAATAATAATAGCGTGTTCGTTTAATTCGATTAACCTCGTTAAATGTTCCCTTATTTCTTTTTCATTTGATGCTTTAAAGCCTTCTACACCCACAAGCTCAAAAGCCTTTATGAATAAATCGTCCCCAAGTGCTGCAATTTTCATTAAATAACACCACCATTCAATGCTCATTTCTGTCATTCATTGCAAGACAAACTCTCTCAAATATAATTTATGACTTACTTCTTATAAAGATTAAAATATTGAGTTAAACTAGATTTCGTGTAAAGAGCTTTATAAATATAATATCCAAAACAATCAATAAGTAAGCGAAAGACGTTGAAAATATCGCAGGAGAAAGGTGTAACCATATGATAATCCCTGTAAAAAAGTTAACAGTATTAACATTAAAGGACTTTGAAGAAGAAATTATAAGTACCATAGGGAAACTGGGAGCAGTTGAACTTAAGAAGTTAACTGAGGGTGAAATAATAGGTTTTAGGGAGACAACATCTGAAGAGGCAAACTATTATATGGAATTATGGGATAGATTCAGAAACCTATTCGAAAAGGTGTGCCCCAACGGTTGCCCCAATATGAAGATATACACAAAATCAATCACAAATAAGATCCCATACAACCAATTGGAAGCCAAGCTCAAACCCTATGAGATGACACTATTATCGTTACTTAATAAGATAAATGAGAAAAAGAAGTACTTAGAGACACTTGAAGATGCTGAACCTATCCTAAAATTACTAATAGAAAATGAAATCAATCCTGCTGGTATCGGAGAGTTCAAACATATATTCGCTAGGCTAGGATACATAACCGAAGAGGCAATACCAAAGATTCAAGAGACTTTCAAGGGTTACGAAAAGATATTCTATAAAATCATGAAGGTAGAAACCAGCGAGGAAAAAGAAGAGAAAATAATCCTTTACATAGGGGGGCTTATCGACTTTAAATATGACATTGACAAATTCCTGGAAAAAATAGGTTTCAAAGAAATAAAACTACCAAGAAACATACCCGAACAAAGCAGTGAAGTGTTAAATTGGCTAAAAACAGAAAAAGAAAATGTTAAAAACGAAATCGACGAATTAACTGAAAAATTTGAAAATGAAAAGAAAAAATTCCTCGAAGAAGCAGATTATCTGAGGAAAGCTATCCTCATATCCTATAAGATAGCTAGCGCTCAGAACAATCTCTTGCGAACAAAAAACATGACTGTTATAAGCGGATGGGTTCCTGAGGACAAAATACCAGCTCTAAATAAATACTTTAATGAGTTAAGAGAAAAAACAGGAAACAAACTAATAGTCACATACTCTGAACCAGTAAGCGAAGAAGAAGTCCCAACAGTATTTAAGAACCCCAAGGTCTTTAGAGCTTATGAAAGTCTAATAAGACAATATGGGATCCCAGATCCAAGGGAAGTAGACCCTACAATCCTAGCCGGTTTACTTTGGTCCATAATGTTTGGCTACATGTTCCCAGACTGGGGGGAAGGCATAGTTATAATCCTAATGGGAGTATACTTCTTAAAAACAAGCAAGAAAGACATTATGGGCATCCCACTAAAAAGTGTTGGGAGATTACTTATCTGGGCAGGAATTAGCGCAGTGATATTTGGATTACTCACTGGCTCATTCTTCCTTATAGAGGGATTCCCATTTGAGCCACTATGGCCAGGTCTAAGACCAGGGTGGTTAAGCAGCGAAGATGCAGCATTCGTGATTATTTGGCTCCTAAAAATAGCCATTTACTTTGGTTTAGCTGAAATCACAATTGGAATGCTATTAAGCATCTATGTCAACTTGAAAAATGGTCATGTGATTGAGGCTCTGTTAGGGGAGCATGATCTCGCTGGCCTAATTGGTTTCTGGTCCCTCGCAATACTTGGATTTGAATTCATGGGAGCTATGGCCGCAAAAGATCACAACTTCACGATTATACCTAAAACGAACTTTATACCATTTGAGATCTCTATACCTGGCTTAGGAAGCTCACCATTAACTTGGATTCCGGCCATTACATTGGTTCTATCACTAGTGGCAATATTCATGAAATCAAAAATTGAGGGAGAAGGCGCTATAATTGGAGGAAGCATGGTTTTCGAGAGTTTCCTATCATTCTTAACAAATCTACTTTCATTCGCTAGACTTGCAGGTTTCGCCATATCCCACGTAGCATTTTCAGTAGTTATAGAAATGCTAGCTCACGCTTTGGGATTATGGGGCGGTATCTTTGCACTCATAGCATTAAATGCATTCGCACTCACACTAGAGCTTATAGTTGTAATGATACAGGCTCTAAGGCTTACGTTCTATGAATTCTTAACCAAATTCTATAAGGGCACAGGCATACCTTTCAAGCCATTTAAGATTCCCCTATAATATGTTTTAATCTCTTTCTAAACCCAATTTTATTTAATAAGCCCCTCATAAATTCCATTAAAAAAGTGCATAGAGAGAACTCACGGTTTAACTGTAGACTTTCTCCACACT
>JAGSHR010000028.1 GCA_029855985.1 Candidatus Njordarchaeota archaeon | reverse complement strand
ATTATTTAGTTTATTCAATATTGACTTCAAATCTTTGAATGGTTTTATCTTATTAAATTGTGCAAATATTTTTCCTTATTTTAAGATTTTCCTCTCTAATTGTGCAAATATTTTTCTCTTGTTTTAAGTTTTTCTTGCCTTTCTGTTTTGCCTCTTTTTTGCCTTTGAGAAACCATTTAATCTTTCTCGAGTAATGCCCTATAATGAATTGGTTTGCCTCCTACAAGGCGTCTAATAGACGTAATTGGCCAAGAAAGAAGCGTAAAGTTTATTTGGGGGGCCTAGATAAGAATTAATATTTATGACAATCTTCCCAGCACCCCAAAAGGCCCCCCATAAGAGTAAATCCGCCGATAAAAATAAAAATGTTAGTGTTACCTGGGTATCGCCTAAGAAGTTTTCGCGGGACTTAGAGCGCCTTGATATCGGTAAGGCTTTGGATCGCCTTTCTATCCCTGATCTAGTTGGCGAGGCCGTGGTTAAAACGAGCGCCAATAGATATGTTAAGCGGTATGATAGGCGAGATGTGGCGATAGGCGCAATAGCGTCAATCCTAGCCAGAGCTAGGGTAACCGAGGAAATAACCGAGTTTTCCCTCGGTATGAGCCACAAAATAGGTATCAGCGGTTTCCCAGAGAGGAGCAATTTCTCTCGCATCATGTCTGGTATTATGGACTCCGTCTTCTTTGAAGTCTTTAAAGCATTGTCCAAGAGGGCTTTGAGGTGCTGCAACCTCTCGCCCTTTGACAGGTTCAATGTAGCTGTCGTTGACTCACACCCAGTAATAACTAAGGCTAAAATCGCTTCCAAAGGCTTCTTAAAGGGCAAAGTTACCAAGGGGGTTAAGATCCACATGTTAACGGTGAACGGCGTTCCCATGACAGTCCTTTTCTCAGCTGGGGATGAGCATGATATAACCAGATTCGAAGACTTATTGAAGAGGAACAAAAACGTTGAACACTTGGTGGCTGACAGGGCTTACATTGACTTCGAGACGATAGCTGAATTGGCTAAATCGGGGAAATCCTTTACCTCTAGGATGAAGTCCAATGTGAAAATGACTCCGCTGGGAGTGTTCAAAGACGGCGATTACACTGTAGCAGTTAGTTATAGGGACGTTAGAGGCATTAGAGTGAAGAGGTACGAAGTCTACGACGAGAAGGGCGAGAAAGTCTTCGACGTTTTAAGCACCTTGGATGACTGGAAGCTCGCTGTGCAATTATACTCGTTCAGGTGGCATATCGAGGTAATCTTTAGGCACCTATCTAACATGGAATTTAAACCCCTTGGTTACTCCTATAAAGCTTTTTCAGCCTCAGTCTTCCTGTACCTAATAGCCTACCTAATAACCCTCTTATACGGCATATTATCCAGACGAGGAAACTCCATAACAAAGATTAGGAGGAAATTCAAACGATGGTTTATAAGCGTATACGAGCCACCGAGAAAGCCACCAGACTAAACACCAACCAAACAAAATGGTCTCTAGACCAGGGACACGGGGCAAAACAAAAAGGCAAGAAAAACTTAAAACAAGAGAAAAATATTTGCACAATTAGAGATAATATTTATAATTATTGAAGAAATATAACCATTTTAAATATTCAAGTTTATTAAAATAAGTGGTTGTTTAAAAAATTCAGAGGTGATACAAATCTTTATACTACCGGAAAAGCAAGAGAGAGTCTGGTTTTTGTCGTGTCTAGGGTTATCACAAAAGGAAATCTCAAAGATTCTAAAAATTTCCAGACAAGCAACGAGCCTATACTTGAGGGAATCTTTATCGAAAATCAGAAGATTTTTCCTAGCTCAAGCTGCAACATTGGATCTTGATATCTTAGGTTTCGAGGAAAAATGTGGCATACTGCTTGGCAAGTGTAGACAATTCGAAGTAAACATACTCTTAGTTTACATCCCTAGAATCGGGATAAGGTCATTAGTTTATAGAAAGGATAAGCCGCCAACCTGTGGTGAAGGGACATCCTGTAAACTAATAATAGATTATATAGAGAAGAATTTCGCTAAGAAATCTAAAGTTAAAGAGCTAGACAAGAAAGTGGAAAAAGTGATAGAGTACTTGGAGAATCGTTTGCTTGGCTATCAAACTTTCTAATGGTTTATTTGACCTGCATCTTTTACTTAGAGTTCTCCCTATATTATTAACTTTCGAGTTGGGAATAGATACATCGTGCTGAAGGCCCGCTAGGGCTAGGCGAAAAACCCAAAAAATTTTCTCTTTAAACGTTATAGTTCTTAGGAAATTAACAATTTAATTGTAAGGATTTTAGTGCCTTGAACTTTAAAAAACATTGTGAAACAAGGATTTTTCGCTTTAATTTTTCCAGCTAAATCTTTTCAGGCCTATCTTTTTTGTTTTTAGTTGCCTTCTCGTGAGTTAAGGACGTAAAGTTTTTATATTTTATTGTAGTGTTTCTTGTTGATTCAATTAAAGTGGATTGTTGATTGCATTGGGGGAACTTGAGGAAACAGTTAGGGATTCACGTATACTCAGTGGATTAGGATACTTGAAGATTGATGGAATTTTTAGCCAATCCATGACAGTGCTCATAAGTAATAGTTTTGTTATTCCTATGCTGTTGCTTTTGGGCGCGAACAGTTTTGTTATTGGGTTGTATTCTGGAGTTATAACCGTGTCAGCGTTGACCCAACTTGCTTCCCCGTATCTTATCAGGTTCTTTGGGAACAGAAAGAGTGTTTCTATTGT
>JAGSHR010000081.1 GCA_029855985.1 Candidatus Njordarchaeota archaeon | reverse complement strand
GCCAATGAGTAAGTAGGGCATTCTTCGTCCATATTTTGTCCAAGTTTTATCTGATCGAGCGCCTATGTATGGTTGAAGCGTTATCGCTGCAATGTTATCGAGAACCATTACTATACCAATAAACGTGTTTTCCCAGGGGTAGAGGAGTTTGAACCATCTGTTGTGCGTGATGATTATTTCATCTAGGAATATTGGCACGTAGGAGTTGTAGAGACCCCATGTAATAGCGGTTGTGAAGAATCCCAGGCCTATGATGAAAACTAAGGTCCAATTCATTCCGTTTTCTTCTTTTTTAACTTCTTCTTTAACTTCCTCTTTTTTACTTTCTTCTTTTGTTTTACTTTTCTCTTCTGACAAGTGGGGATCCCTCAAGGCTTATCTGAAAATTATGCTGACTTGTTTATATATGTAATTCAAGAATATTATTCGGGATTTTTAAGAAAAACGATAAAAATTGGGAGATGTTTAGAATTTATTGGATAAAATAGTGGTAAATCAAAATGTTTTTAGATTTGTTTTTCCAGTGTTAAATCAATGACTCCAGCAATGATTAATAATAAGCCCCCAAGCCATCCTCCAAATATGATTCCAATAATTCCAGCGATAATTGTGAATACCCACGATTTCTCGAAATTAATGTTCAGTGACTCGAGGTTTATTACGCCATATGTTGAGAGAACAATAATACCCGCTACTATCAGGATAAGTCCTGAGATTATTGCTCCTATCCCCCATAATGGTGAAGAATAAGCTATTAGTAGTCCTCCGCCGAATATACTTATTAGACCTTCAATCACTAGCAATATTGATCCAACTAATGCTAGTATCTTGGAGATCTTTTCTAGGTTTTCGTTTTCTGTTGTCATTAATAACTCCTTCTTTTTTGATTTATTTTCGTTTTTTAGTGAACTGTTAATAGTGATTTTATCTTATTTATAAGATAGAACTTTTAGAGGGGGGATTCCTTGGAAAATGTCCACGAATTAATGGATTTCAATGTTGGTAGAGCTAGAAACAAGAAAGTGCTTTTAATTTCAAGTTGCATAGTGGATAATTACCCTGAAATAGTCAAGAAATTCTTAGACGAGGGGTATCTGCTTTTAAAGGCTTGCCCAGAGAAAACTCATATTAACATGATTGGGTATAAGCTTGCCTCTGTTATATCTTATTCTCAGTTGGATGAAATTACTGTCTTATCTGTTGATGGTTCGTTTCACTGTGTGCAATTACAATACGTTGTAGAGGATATAAGAAAGCACTTTATTAATGTGCGAACGAAACACCTTGTCTTGGAGAAAGGGAAAATTTTTGAAGTGTCTGAGCAGGCTGTAAAAATCTCCAGGCACATACATAGGGTCGAGAAACTCATCAAAAATTTGAAGTGAATCTCTTACCAATTTATTTTCCAGTAGTCTAAAAGACTTTTTCCCCTTGTCTTATAGTGATGAGCTACTAGTATAGCAATGGCTAACCCCCTGGCACTCCCCCATTTTCTGCATGTGTACTCATCATATTCCTTAAACTTATCAAAGGACCTCCCGTAATACTCCTTCATCACTTTCTTTCCTATATACCTATCCCACAGCGGGGAATCATATTTCTTGTAACCAAAGAGTAAAAGTGATGTTGCTGTGTAAACCCCTATACCCCTTATCTTTACAAGTTCTTTAATTGCCTTTCTCGTTCCTATTTTTCCCCAAACTCCCTCGTTTTTGAAGTTTTCTAAGGCTTCTAATAACAGTTTGTGTCTATAGCCTAATCCCAAGTTTTTGTTTTCCTTTAGTTTAACTATTATCGTTTCCTTGTTTGGGAATAGTTTAATGTTACTTTCACTCTCTTTACTTATTTTTTTAACAAAGGTTTCAAACATGTTTCGGAACTGTAATGCTGTGGCATTTTGACTGATTACCGCGGAGGCTAGGATCTCGACGGGGTTTCTGGATGAAAATAATTTATAGCCGCCTAGCTCCCTGTAGGCTTGCATTAATGTGTCATCTTCGTCTAGATCTTTCAGTAAGGCTTCGTAATTCGTGTTTAGATCAAAGGTTTCCTTAATGATGTTGTCTACGATGCTCTGGTTACCCTTAATGACTTCAACTATCGTTTTACCTTTTTGTTCTTTAGCTCTATAACAAATGATGTCCTCCCCTTTTTCACATCGGTATATCCAATTGTCTTTGACCTCAAAGTATGGGAAAACGTAACCCATAAGGGAAGATTTCAGTGAAAAATTGTATTCGAGGATTCCCAATAATTTCACCTTTCAATTTAGGAGTTTCAAGCTATAAAGAGGAGAACTGCGGCCACTATAACCACTATTAAAGCTTGGAGAGCCGAGTGTTTTATTATTTTTGATACATCAACCTTGAAGTACTCGGCGGTGACAACTAGACATGGGTGCACGGGTGAAATTATATACCCCATAAAAATTGTGACGTATGTTGTCGCAAAGAATATTGGTGTCATGTAGCCGAGTTGTGTGATATAAACGGGAAAGAGTATTGCAACGGGAGTCATGACTCTACCAGTGGCAAAACCTAGGATGAATGGTATCACTATGTATAGTATGAATGGGTTTAGATTTGATGTTCCAATTAGGGATGGTAAACCAGAGTCTATAAACGTGTTTAGGTAAGCGTAAATTGCGATAATTAAGAAGAAGAACTCCCAGGGTTTCATTCTTTTTGCCACTGCGCGGTGGTCTTCTAAGCCGGGTTTTCCGTGCAATAATAGTACTGTGAAACTCGCAAGGACGCCTATCATCACACTGTAAGCGGAATCTATGTGTAGCGTTGTTCTCAAGGTGAAATCTATGAATGGAGCGAGTAACAGTATTGAGAGCGGGCCCAAGAATTTAGTGATTTTTGAGTTCTCCTCGTAACTGGAGTTACTTGGCACTTTCCTTAAATACGAGTAATAACCCAAGAGTATGGCTATAGCAGCAAAGATGGACAAGTATGGTATAACCGTGTACATGGAGATTTTTGATATCTCTGTTGAAATTATTAGTGCTGTACTCATAGGGTAAATTAGTATGAACACGTGTCTAAACCAAACATTAGCGGTTGCAACTATCTCGCTTGGAACATCTTTTTCCCCTATTTTTTCAACCATTGGGGCCGATAGGAGTGCTCCTCCCGGCATTGGGAGTAAACCAACTATAGCTGGTGCAATTCCCATAAATGCCCTTCTGCTTATCTTCAAGTTTTTTATCATTTTATCCAGGTAGCCTAACTTGTTCATTAATCCCCCAATCATTGGTATTATCGATGTTGCAATGGACAAGGAGATCACTTTTGGGTTTATGAACGGTGTTAGGACATCTCTTGCTACTAATTCCAATGGGCTTGTTGTTATACCTAGAATTACAGCCGCCGTGAACATTGCTGTTGAGATGCTTTTTCTAGATAGAATAATGAATATTGAAATTGAGAATACGAATGCACCTACTAAATAATAGGGATCCACGTTTCTCACCGTTTTTAACTTGCCTTACACAATAATATAAATTTATTCCATGTACCCATAGCGAAATCACTTTTCTTCATCGTTTTTATTTTAACCTTCTTCATCGACTGTTAAAAAATGTTTAATTTTTCTCGGCTTAGCCAAATCTTTTAAAGCTGGAATAGTGATAAGTTTTTGAACAGAATTCTTTATTTGGTGTATTCTCATGCCCATTTTGGAACTCGACGATAAAATCAAACTGAACTATGTAGACGTGGGTGAGGGAGATCACACTTTTCTTTTAATACATGGTTGGACAGCGAATCTCCACAGATGGGACAAGCAAATAGAATTCCTATCCAAGTACTATAGGGTCGTTGCCGTTGACCTTAGAGGCCACGGTGAATCCAGTAAACCACTAGATGTCCCATATAATATCCGCGAATACACTGCGGATATGATAAAACTAATGGACAAGTTAAACATCGAGAAAGCCATCGTCGCTGGTCACTCAATGGGGGGCATGATAGCCCAAATGCTCTACTTTAATCAGAAGCCTAGGGTTGAGGGGTTAATTTTAGTTGGAACCACATCTAAGGTTGTAGATAACTTCGCTATGAAGTTTAACACGTCTCTAGCGATATTCTTAATGAAGCTTTCCTATAGTTTGGGATACAAAATAGTTCTCGGAAGGGCTTTTTCAAATTTGACTCCGAAGGAAGAAAAAGAGAAGCACATTAGGGAGGGATTAGAGACTGTCCCAAAGTATGTTGCGATTAGTTCATTTTCCGACTTTGTTAAAAACTTTGACACACGCAGTAAACTTAAGGAAATTACTGTTCCAACCTTGATTATCGTTGGTGAAAATGATAGAATGCTCCCCCCAAGGATGTCACAGTTTTTGCACCACAATATTAGGGACTCAGAGCTAAGCGTTATTCCTGATGCTGGTCACGAGGTGATGCTTGAAGCACCGGATGAAGTTAATAAAGCAATAGATACTTTTATGTTAAGGTTCAAAGAGTGAAACAAAAATGGAAAAATACGTACTCTCTCTAGACGAGGGAACGACAAGCGCAAGGGCCATAATATGGGATAAAAACGGAAACCCTGTTAGTTGGGCACAATACGAGTTCCCCCAACATTTTCCTAAGCCTGGTTGGGTAGAACACAACCCAGATGAAATATGGGATGCCCAGTTAAGGGCAATCAAGGTTGCAATAGAGAGAGCTAAAATTGAACCCAAACAAATAGCAGCAATAGGGATAACTAACCAGAGAGAAACAACAATAATATGGGATAAAAATACTGGTAAGCCCGTGTACAACGCGATAGTTTGGCAATGTAGAAGAACAGCCCAAATAGTTGACGAGCTGAAAACCGCTGGCTATGGGGACATGATTAGAGACAAAACTGGTTTGGTGCCCGACTCTTATTTCTCGGGTCCTAAGATAAAGTGGATACTTGACAATGTTCCAGGAGCTAGAGATAAAGCGAAGAAAGGGGATTTACTATTTGGCACAATTGACACTTACCTCATTTGGAGGTTAAGCGGTGGGAAACTACATGTCACTGATACAAGCAACGCTTCTAGAACCATGATCTACAATATAAACAAGTTAAAATGGGATGATGAACTACTTGAAATACTAAAAATAAGGGATGTAATATTGCCAGAGGTTAAAAATTCAAGTGAAATCTACGGGTACACCTCAGAGGAATTGCTAGGCTATGAAATACCAATATCGAGCGCGATTGGTGATCAGCAAGCCGCGCTCGTGGGGCAAATGGGGGTAAAAGAGGGTATAGTTAAATCAACATATGGAACTGGTAACTTCATTTTAACGAACACTGGTAAAAAGATAGTTAAATCAAAACACGGATTGCTTACAACAATTGCTTACACAATTAGAAATGAGACAACTTATGCTTTAGAGGGAAGCGTTTTCGTTACGGGGGCTGCGATTCAGTGGTTAGTTGAAGGTATAAATCTAATTAACTCACCAATGGAGACAGAAGAACTGGCAAACTCTGTTCCAGACAATGGAGGAGTTTACCTCGTCCCCGCGTTCACAGGACTTGGTGCTCCCTATTGGGACCAATATGCAAGGGGAGTAATAATCGGTATAACGAGGGCAACCACTAAAGCACACATAGTGAGGGCAACTCTCGAATCAATCGCTTACCAAACAAGGGACGTTATAGAGGCCATGGAGAAAGACTATCAAAACGAGATAACCGAGCTTAGAATCGATGGAGGAGTGTCCAAGAACAATTTTGTTTCACAATTCCAAGCTGATATTCTAGGTAAAAAAGTAATTAGACCAAAAATACTGGAAACCACATCGCTGGGTGCAGCGTTTCTAGCAGGGCTTGCTGTTGGGTACTGGGAGAGCTTTGAGGAAATCGGTAAGATTTGGCAAATCGATAGAGTGTTTGAGCCTAGAATGGATGAAGAAACTAGAGAAAAATTGTATAAAAAATGGAAAGAGGCTGTTCAAAGAACATTTAATTGGGATAAATGACATAAATCCTAGCTTTTTATAAACTAATCCTTTTTCTTTCCCACTGTTATTATTAGGAGAGGTATCCTCCACTCGCAATCAAGATCCAATATCTTACACAATACTTCATCATAAAATGCTCCTACCACGCACGCACCCAAATTTAATGCTTGAGCTACCAAGAGAATGTTTTGGGATGCATGTCCAGCATCTAAGTGGACATATTTGTAGGCTCGCTCCCCATATTTCCAATAGGTTCGATCAAAGTAACCAACTAGAATTAGGTTTAAAGCAGAATCCCTTGTGTGTTCTTGTTCAAGAGATGCTTCAAAAACTGCCTCTCGGTGGTCACCTATTTTTAGTTTTTCTAGGGCGTGGAACCAATAATCATACCTGTAAAAACCTTTTTCTAATCCACTAACATTGTTTACTTGGATTATGGTTTCGATTGAGTTTAGAGCCCCTGCTGTTGGAAAAGTTCTTAGTGGGATAACTTCCCCATAGGCCGGTTCTTTCCCAGAGACTCCAAGTGAGTAAAATAATAGGGTTGATAGGGTTTCTATGTTGATGGGTTCATTGGAGTAGTCTCGTGTTGTTCTTCTCTCTAAAAGTGTTTGCCATATTGTTTTTTTCACTTGGTATTTTGGTTTTGGAAGTTTTAATGTATTTTCTTTATCCGCTCTTATTGATATTGGCGGCTTTGGGGTTCTTTTTCTATCGGGGTATTTGTCCCTGTATATCCTAAATTTCTTGTCACATTTTATGAATTCCATAAATGTTTTCACCTTAATTCTTCTGTTATTATCGCTAATACTTTGTTTTTCAGTTCTGGGATTTTTTCGGCATCTCTAACCTTTAATAGCACCGCGTATTCTGTCTCTAGTCTGGTAACTTTGTTTACTTGGAAACTTGTTTCCTCAACTTCTTTTTTCACTGTTTCTTTGATTTTTTCGTACACTTCTTTTACTTTCTCGTATGGCACATCGTTTCCAACTGTGAAGTACAATGGGTACAGATAATATTCTTCGTCCCCATGAGTTATCTTAAAGCTGACAACGGTCTTGTTTAATACTTCACTATTGGAGATTATTAGGTAAGTACCGTCGGGTCTTTTGATTTTTGTGTAGTTGATGGTCATGTCCACTACGATTCCCTCGTCGGATCCTATCCTTATGTAATCGTTTATTCGGAAGAGCCCAGAAGCCAAAACGTATGCTCCAGAAATGAAGTTAGATGTTGATCTTGTTAGGCTAAAGCCTATAGCTGTACCAATAAGTGCTCCAGCTCCTACAAAATATTCAGATGGTATAACACCAAGGGATGCTATGGCGAACAATGCTATGACGAATATTATGAACCTGAAGAATACGTGTAGTCCTTTCACCACATCGTATGATACTCCGAGTCTTAATGCGATTCTTTTGAACCAATTTAACAATATTCTATCAGCTAGTACTGCTATCAACAAGATTATGACGCCGTATACGATTTTTTGGACTAGAGGGTCCGCTAGTAGCATTTGTAGTTCTTCAATTATCATGTTAAAGTCCCTCCCTTAGGTCAAGTTTGCTTGCGAAACTTGAACTTGGGGCTTTGGACTAAAAGGAGTTCGTTATTCACAGTGTATAAGTAATTCTGCTCTTATATATATTTCAAATCATTCACAAGTATTTAAAGTTAGATTATTGAGTTTCCCTAAGACGAAGCCAGAGAGTATAGTTCATCTTCCATGAGATAACTTGATAAAACAAATTTGTATGTATTCTATGTTTGTTTGGTAAGCCAGGTAAGTGAAATGAAAGTCCTTGTTGTTGGCGCGGGGCCATCAGGGTCAATTGCAGCATACGTTTTAGCTCGAGATGGTCATGATGTAACACTAGTCGAGAGGAAGGTCGAACCAGAAAAGCCTGTGATCTGTGGGGAGTTCTTCCCAACTAAGGAATTGGCTGGAAAATTTATTCCTAAAGGAGAAGCTCTAGATTTAAGCTACAAGTTCTTGGAGAAGGATCACATTATGGCGGTTAGAAGTGGAATGGAGATGGTTTTCGAGGACGTGTCAAAGGTTGCTAGGGTTAAATTGTATATAATAAGTAGGTACAAGTTCATTAACAATATTGTTGAGAACGCTGTAAAAAATGGGGCTAAATTAAAAACTTCCACTACGTTCTTAGATGGGAGAGAAAAAGAAGCAAAGTTAAAAGCTAAACTGAAAGGGCCGAGTGGAGTGGAGTTTGAGGAATTTGATTTCATTATTGGGGCGGATGCTTATCCCTCTTCTGTTGCTAGGGCCTTTAACTTGCCACACACGGTTCCTGACTCTGACTTAGCTTTAACGATAACCGCGAAGATGATAAATGTGGATTATACCAAGGACTATGTGTACGTCTTGTTCTCTCCAAAAGTGGCTCCAGGCGCCTACGCGTGGATTTTTCCCTCAAATGATCATTTTAACGTTGGCGTTGGGATAATCAAATCAAAGAAAAAGGAACCGCTTCAAAACTACTTTGATAGATTCATGAAAACAACAGGTTACTTCAATAACGCCAAACCCATAACAAGTTTCCTAGGAAAACCACTACCTGTAGGTGGAATGAACCCTGAACCTGCTAGGGGAAGAGTGTATCTAACTGGTGACGCAGCGTGGTTAGTGGTCCCAACAAATGGAGGCGGGATCAATAACGCACTTGTATCGGGTGTACTCGCTGCGAGAGCTATAGAGAACTTTGGAGATACAGGGGCTGAACACTATAAGAGAGAACTCTGGAGACATGTAGGAGAACTACTGCAGCAATCCCTCAAGTATCGATATAAAGTTGAGAAGATGTTTGAAAAATGGGGTTTCTTCAAGAGTTTAGCGAAAATTGCTCCATCTAACTGGATATTTGATATAATTTTGGGTAAAAAAACTGTACCAGGTTGGATGCTGTTGCATTTTCCATTCTAAAAAACTCTTGTTTTTAAGATATGACAAATTGTATTAGAGATCTAGCTCTCAAAATAAAAAACAGTTTAGAGTTTTTTGAGGAAATTTATACCAGTGATTTTCTTCTTGCTAACCTTGGGAATGGGATTACCTCTCTTATATGGTCTACTTTTAGTAGCCAATGTAAGAACCTTTCTATTCCTAACCCAAATCCACTGTGTGGGACACTTCCATATCTTCTTAGATCCAAGTACCAGTAGTAGTCTTCTGGGTTGAATCCTTCTTTCTTTATTCTTTCAATGAGTGAGTTTATGTCGTCTTCTCTGACACCCCCTGTTGTTATTTCCCCATAATTTGGCGCCATTAAGTCAGCTGAATAACACTTCTCGGGTGAATTTTCCACTCTTTTCACGTAGAATGCTTTTATTTCCGTTGGGTAGAGTGTCACGAAGAATGGTGTTTCAAATTCTGAGCTTAGCGCCTTTTCTTCGTCTGCTCCTAGGTCATCTCCCCATTTCACATCGAACCCTTTTCCTTGCAAGATTTCTATTGCTTCGTCATATGTTATTTTTTGAAATGGTGCTTTAATTTCCTCCAAATCCTCCGTTGTCCCCCTAAATTCTTTTAGCCACTGTGTGATTTTCTCATCGTCGAGCAGTTTCTGTATTGTGTAGGCGATTGGTTCTTCTTCTGCTTTCATTATGTCTTCAAATCCGTAGTTTGCAGCTTCTGCTTCAAAGTGCCAGTACTCTGTTAAGTGCCTTCTAGTTCTTGATTTTTCAGCCCTAAAGCTCGGTGTCAGTGAGAACACTTTTCCCAGTGAAAAGATCATCACTTCTAGGTACAATTGCGCGGACTGTGATAGGTATGCTGTTTGATCAAAGTATTTTACTGGAAACAGAGTTGCTCCTCCTTCGCACGCTGTAAATTGGAGTATTGGTGGTGATACTTCGTACCACCCGTTCTTCTTGTACCACTCCCTCAGGGCATCTATCACTTTTTCTCTTATTATCCAAATTTTTGTGTACCTTGGGCTTCTAATGGTTAGGTGCCTCATATCAAGTAGAAAGTCCACGCTATGTTCCTTTTTTGCTAGAGGGTAAGGTTGCTCCGCTAGACTTATGTTTAACAGTTTTGTGACGTGTAGCTCTTTACCGCCTGGTGCACGGGGGTCTTCCACCATTTTACCTTCTAGCTCCACAAAACTTTCCTGCGTTATTTTCTTTAGCTTTTTGAATTCCTCGTCACTTATCTCCCCTCTTGTCGCCACAACTTGAAGTATACCTCCTAGAAATTCTTTATCCATGGCTCTAAGATCTAAGAATATCTTTTTTCCCATTACACGGTACTTATAAACCCACCCCATTACCTTCCTTATTTCGTTCAAATATGACACCTAGAAATTAAAAATATCACCTTGAATTATTTCTATTGTGATAATGTTCGCTTAAATAAAAAGATTACCTCAACTTGAAATCCTATTCATTATCCATTTCCAAACAGGTAAAATTTTTATTCTTTTACCCTCAACTACGAGTGTGTCTTCGTAATCCCACGATAAAATCGTTAAATTTTTGCAATTGAACGTTTCTGAGGCCTTGATTAATCCCCTTATCTCCCTTCTTTCGATTTCATCCAGACTGTTAGCGTAAGTTACTTGAATTAACTCTGTTATTCTATCCTTTTTTTGTCTTAGAAAATCAACTTCGTATCCTTGTTTGCTCCGCCAATAAAACAAATCCTTGTTAGGTCTTAGACCTCCTTTAACAAACTCTAGTAGAACAAGTTGTTCCAACAGTTTGGTAATTGTTTGGTCGTTTGCATTGTGATAGGCGAGTCCAGTGTCTATTGCATAGACCTTTGGTATGCTTTGTTCGATTTTTCGTAGGCTTGGATCGTATTTTCGTAAGAAAATGAACAAGTTAATGTCTTCTAGTATTCTTTGGAAGTTGTAGAGCGTGTTTTTACTTACCTTTATGCCCCGTGACTTTAAAGAGTTAAAGAGTTTGTTTATTGAGAAGTTCTTTGAGTTAGAATTTAATGCTGATTTTATTAGGTATTCTAAGGCAACTCTATTTTTTATGTCAAATCTTTCCAGTATGTCCTTGTAAATAACTAGATCGAGGTAGTTTTCATAAAAGTCTCTTGCTTTAATATTCCCCAATACTACGTCCGGGTAAAAACCATTGAAAATTTTTTCTCTTAGCGTACTTTTGAATTGATTAACCTCATATTTATTGTAAATATTGGGTAGATTTGTTTCCATCGCTAACAGTGTTTCACCCACAGAAAAGGGTAAAATTAGGGTAGGTATAGCCCGTCCTCTCAGTTTCGAAGATATCTCATAGGCCAGTAGCTTAGAGGATGATCCCGTTATATATATTTTGTATCTTCTGCGTTCATGCAACGTGTAAACCCCTCTCTCCCAATTCTCGTAGGATTGTACCTCATCAAGGAACACGTATTCTGGCTGAACCCCATATATCTCTTGGTGTATAAATGGTAACTCGGATAGAGCGTTCATGTTCACTTCTTCCTCAAAATTCACAAACAAGTATTGGTTTTCTTCTAGTCCAAGTTTTTTTATCACATAGTAAAGGAAGTATGTTTTTCCTGCGCGTCTCGGCCCTATAACAGAGCTAATGAAGTTCACGCTTGCATGGATATCTCTCTGTCGGGGTTTCACTTGCAACTGTTTAATATCTTCTTTTTTGGTCACCAAGTACTCCCTAATTTCCAAAAAGTTTCCCTCCAAATAGGGAAATATTCCCGAAAAATTTCCCTCTAATAAAATAAATAATTTATATCAGATTTAAATTAGAACAATGAGGAGGAGATAACAAATTGGAATATGATTCATTTAAAGTTAAAGACAATACCCGAGAACAAAAGAGCATCGTGTTCAACCAGGTATTTTTGTATTTAATGGGATTGAAAGAATGT
>JAGSHR010000048.1 GCA_029855985.1 Candidatus Njordarchaeota archaeon | reverse complement strand
ATATTCGGATGAATTACTATAAAATTGTTTTAAAGAATTTTGGATTAAATGGGACTATATAAAAGGCTATTATGAAAAAATTGCAAACTTAATTGAAAAAAATTAAAAATTTAAATACCCAAATTAGGTAAAATAGTAATTAGATTCCGCCTTTTTTTAAATATATAAGCTCTTGCGAGGTATCACCATATGGATAAGCGCATTTTAGCTGGAATTGTAGTTCTAGTCCTAATTGTCGCTGGGGTTGGGGCATATTATTTAATGATGCCACAACCAAAGAAAGTAGAAATAACCTTGCTATACAACGAGGGTAACACATACAGACAACAAATAGCATCAATCATCGCGTCAGAATGGGGTAAACTAGGAATCTCAGTAACCGTTAGATCTGAACCATGGCCAACCCTGTTACAACACATTGAAGGTAAAGACTGGGATGCCTACTTAATCGGTTGGGCGCCAGACTTCGTGGACCCAGACGATTACGTATACCCATTAATGTATGGAGGAACTGTATTTAGCGCCCTAGACTATGAAATAACGACAAACCAATCCATGGTATCAACAATGTTAAAGACAGCTAAAGTAATTCAAGTAGAAGACAACTGGTATGTTGTTGTAGGAGAAAAAGGAACTGGTGCAACAGTCAGCTTACCATCAACAGCAAAGCTAGTAATTGTAGCATACACAGTTGACACAGAAAACACCAAGGCAAGAGAGGACAGCACACCTTGGATAGACATAAACCCGTCATACTACAGAAACGTAACAGCAGATGCCCTAATTCTAGTTGGTGAGCAAATATCTGACTTTGCTGCAAGGAAAGCAGTTTACCAAGCAGTTCAAATAATCGCAAATCAAGACTTACCCGCTCTATTCCTAGTGCAAATGATCTACGCACACAGCCAATGGACATGGGTAGATGGATACTATTACCACCCAGTTCTAGCACCCAGATACGACTTGCTATGGGAAGAAGATGACACACCATCAGTGGAGATTGGTTCCTTCGGAAATGGTAAGAGAGGAACCCCAACACTAACATACTACAACAACAAGACAACAATGTCATTCATTACATTCGGATTCCCAGAAACATTCGATCCAGCCGCAAACTATGAGTCCTTCGGTTGGGAGATATTCCACCAAATAGGTGACACCCTACTAACATACTGGAAGACAGAGACAGAAGACGTAGCAAAGGATGCAGCTATCGCATGGGTCCACGACCCAAGCAGTACAACATGGTACTTCGTTATTAGGGATGGGTTAAAGGCATACAACCCATGGAAAGATGTATTAGCTCAAAACGGCACACAAACAGATGAAGTCTACAACATCACAGCACTAGACGTACTATTCACGATTTGGAGGATCGCTAGACTCAAGTTAGACCCATCTTGGATGATCAGATCATACGTAGATGTTAACGCATCAGCAGTATTAACAGAATCAGAATTTGACCAAGTACTACAAAGTGGAAACCTCATAGCAGAATGGAATGGACAAACGGAAACACCAACATCATTGAATGACCTATTAAACTTCTTCGGCGAGAGTGGAACAGGTACAGCTGGTGTAGTTAGACTAAACCTAACAATGCCATACGCAGCTATCCTATCAGTACTAACGGACCCATTCACAATGATCCTACCAATGAAATACGTCTTTGATGTAGCAGGAATGGGAGCGGACTATTCCCAAGCAGTAGCAGACTCAAACAATGGCAAGAATCCAAGCGCATGGGCAAACTACATTGGAGT
This sequence comes from Candidatus Njordarchaeota archaeon, assembly GCA_029855985.1. The sequence continues at coordinate 2,359 of JAGSHR010000048.1, read as the reverse complement.
CGGATACGATGACCCAACATACTTAGCATTAAACCAATATATCATCGGAACAGGTCCATTCTACATCTACGACTACGGTCCAGCACAAGACTTCCTCATATTAAAGAAGAACCCATACTATTGGAACTCAACACTATGGAACTCAATACCAAATGGTGGCCACGACACAGTAATCTACGTAATGAACAGTGACGACGCAGCTAGAGCAACAATTTACCAAAGCGGAGCAGCCGACATGGGTGCAGTCACACTAGACAGATTACTAACACTAAACGGAACAACATACGAGAACACAAACTACCAATTGATCCTACACAAGGACCCCAACTTACTAGACTTGACAATCGCATACATGGTTTGGAACACACTAAAGTACCCCTTCAACGACACAAGAATCAGACAAGCACTAGCATGGGCTGTCAAGTATGACCACATAATCAACACAGTTTACAGCGGTTTCGCAATTCAACTATACGGCTGGATACCAAAAACAATGCTCGGGTACACAGAATTCGGTATTACAAAGTACTCCTATGATCTAGACAAAGCAAGGCAAATACTAGAAGAGGTAGGCTTCCTACAACCAATGTCAGCGCTGTTGCCAATATTACCATACTTCCTAATTGGAATACCAACAATTTACCTATTGAGCAGATTTGCTCTATAAATCCACCAATTTTTTAACAATTTTTTCCACTTCTTTTTCTCTAAAATAATTGGTATAAGCTATACTCTTATCTTTCTTCCAGGCTACCTCAAAAACCTCGTATTCACTCGTCAAATACAATGGGTAAAACAATTTTTGAGACTTTGAAACCATAATATTTGGGTCATTTGGTATTGCTAGGCCCTCTCTAACTATGCTTTCCAAGTAAACTAGTTCTAAATATTCTTCACCTTTGGGTTTTTCGCCCTTCAAATAGGGAAGGACGCTTTGTTTTCTCTTTGCGAGTTTTTCTGAGTGTATAAAGAGCGTTCTATACCTGTTCCAGGCAACATTAAGTTCCAACGTGTCCTTTAGCTCTGTGAACTTTTCTTCTTTCTTATTAGAAAGGTCCTCTAAAAGGAGAGGTAATTTTTCTAAATTCTCAACTATAGAGTTAGGGTCCATGTGATGGTCAATTCTACATGTTGATAAATCCCACTTGTTAAAGGGTTCTTTAGTTATTTTAAACAATTTAGCTGATCTTGATAGGAGAGCCGTACTTATTGGGTCATTTATGATTTTTGGGATCAGTGCGTCGGTTATTATTTCACGTTTCCCTATTCTTGTTTCGTACTTAAGTAAGATTACTGGTTCCCAAATTAGCACTCCTTTTCTCTTTTTTAGTTTTTTCAAGATGCCTTCCTTGGGTTTAATGTACATTTGAATCCCTTTTTGAAAGACTATGTATTATGCGTATCTATTGTTATCAAAGATTTAATTAGGGAGAATGCTAATTAAAATTGTGACATGGGTGACTTATTTGATTTAGTTCTGGGTTAGGGAAGTGATGTAGAATTGCGCTTGTTTGCCAAGTTTAGAGTTTCTCTGTTCACGTTATTCCTCGGAAATATTTCTTTTTTATTATTGGAATATGAGGCTGGATTTATTTACAGTGTAAGTGTAAATGGGTTTTTTCTTCTTGTTATGACATATGGGCTAATTGTCTTTTTTATTGTGTCTGTTTTGCAGTTTGGTTATGTTCTTATGAAGGTTTCGGACGTTATTGAGAGTGACCGGTTAAATGATTTATCCGTTCTATTATTCTTGAGTGTTGGTTTTATCATAGTTTTCCCTTTAGTTCCTTTTTTCGGCTATTTCTTAACTGTCTGGGCTTTTATTTCAATGTACTTGGTGATCGGGGGGATAATTTATTGGGTGGGCAGAGAATTCTATGAGACTAAACTGAAGGTTCTTGGTTTACTGGTTGGTGTTTTATCATTTTTCGTCGTGAATAGTGTAGCGCTAATTGTGATAATGACCGTTATACTTGGAGTATTCATTGTTTCTGAAGGATTTGAGAGTTACCTGTCAGTTGACAAAAGCCAAGTCTCTCGCATCGTGAATAAAGTCTTAGATGTATGCAAAGATCGGGGCTTCGTTGATATTAATGAGTATGGGAAGAGATTTAGTGTACCAGAGACACTTTTAGTTAAGGCTGTTAAAAGATTGGCGATCGAGAAGAACTGCAAAGTCAATAAAGTCATGGACAAGATAGTGTGCGAATGCTAGTTATGTCTTTAAACGTTTTTTGATTCGCGTGAGAATATTTTTCAATAATTACGATTCTTCGAAGATGTTTCAATTACCATAAAGATTAAATTAAAACTTCTAGGAAACATTATAAAGCAAAATTAAATAAATTTAATTTTGATT
>JAGSHR010000244.1 GCA_029855985.1 Candidatus Njordarchaeota archaeon | reverse complement strand
TAGTCTCGTGGGCTCGGAGATGTGTATAAGAGACAGGTAGTGTATATCTGTTCTATGGGTGAATTTGTTGACGGATCCGGTTAGTGATCTAATAACAAACACTTGGGTCTTCATTGTTGATTTAGTCAAAAACATTAATAGAACGTTACATTTGCCTGAATCCATTGACCCAATAGCCATATCAACAGTCAAATCTCTAACGTTACTGATATTACTCTCCTTGGATCTCCTAGTGATTATTTGGATGGAGAGAAAAATACTTGGCAGAATTCACCATAGGCGTTCTGTAACCGAGACAGGTCCTGTGGGTTTCCTCCAGAACATAGCTGACTTTTTCAAGTTCCTAATAAAAGAAGACCTCGTGCCTGAAAAAGCCGATAACTTTTTCCACCATCTGACGCCAGTATTATTCGTTGCTTTAACGTTCTTACCATTGGCTGTTATTCCATTTGCACCTGGCTTGTGGGTAGCAAGGCTAGATACCAGTCTAATAGCTGTTCTCGCCATATTATCTCTGCTTCCAGGAATTGTAATTGTGGCGGGATGGGGAGGAGGAAGTAAATTCAGCTTAATCGGTGCATTTAGAGCTGGATTGCTATTAGTGGCATACGAGATCCCATTGGCGTTCTCTACATTATCTGTTGCATTACTTGGGGGATCTCTTGATTTAGTTTCGATTGTAGAAGCTCAAAGAAACATTTGGTTTATCTTAATATTGCCAATTGGAGCCATCATTTTCCTTATAGCTGGAACAATGGAGTTAGAGAGATCACCTTTCGATATTACTGAAGCAGAAAGCGAATTGACAGTCGGATGGAAAACAGAATTTCCCGGTTTAAAATTTGCGTTGCTTTATGCTGGCCAATACATCCAAATGTTCGTGTTCGCTTCAATGTTCACCATATTGTTCCTAGGCGGATGGTATGGACCATTCCTACATCCATTAATTTGGTTCTTGATAAAAGTACACTTGATAATAATATTGATGGTTCTCATTAGAGCAACTTACTTTAGGCCTAGGCCCGACCAAGTTGTGAAGATCGGTTACAAGTGGTTGATCCCACTGTCAATATTGAACCTATTCATAGCGATAATAGCAGCACCTTTCCTTCAAGGTTTAATATGAGGTGAAATAATATGGTGAGCCTTAAAAAATTCCTAGCCCCACTGAAGGTTACTAGCAAATACATGACTAAGAAACCGTTTACGGTCATGTATCCAAAAGAGGGGCCCGTTCAAAGTAAAAACTATAAGGGACTCCACATACTCGATTTCAATAAGTGCATTGGTTGCGGTCAGTGCGCTCTAGTCTGCCCAAATGAATGCATCGAGTACATAATCCCAGAAGACGTTGACATAAACGATAGGAAGAAATCAATGACATTGAGAAGACCTGCTGTTGACTGGAGTCACTGTATTTTCTGCGGACTTTGTGTTGATATATGCCCAGTGAATACTTGGAAAATGGAATCTGAGTTTAGGATATACGGTGATGCAACAGATAGATTAGACTTAATTGCAACTCCATTTGAGATTTCAACCGATGAAGAGATCGAATGGAAAACTCAGAGAGGTGACTATGTAACCAAACTAAACAAGAAAGAGGTTGTCGAGGAGATAAAGAAGGATCCCATTAAGAAGATACATTACTTAATGCAAACTGACTTGATAGCTAAGGCCATTGGTGGACACTGGGAACCCATATTAAGGGAACTTGGAAAGAAGTGGAGGGACTTGAGAAGTAAATATTTCAAGGGCGAAATAACAGAGGAAGAGTGGAAGAAGAAGAGTAGAGAAATCGAGGAGGCTGTGTACTCTATTGTTAAAGCCTCAAGCGTTGGATAGGTGATTATTATGGTAGATCCAATCATATTTAGTTTAGGGTTGCTCGCTCTCCTTGCGGGGATTTTGACACTGGAGGCTAAGGAACTTATGCATGGAGCCTTCTTCCTCGGATTACTGCTTGTCATTCTAGGTGAAATGTACATCTTATTGGGTGCAGAATACGTTGGTTTAATGCAAATACTTGTTTATGGTGGTGGTGTGGCTGTTCTAATGTTCTTCGCATTACTATTCTTACCCAGAAAGAACGTTCCAGAGTATCCATTGACTTGGAGGGCGATAGGTGTTATTGTCTCACTACTCGTTATATCCATACTTATCACGTTAATCGGTGTTGCAACAAGAAACCCAACACCCGGTGGTTCATTAGGTGTTGGTGATCTTGCTCAGGGATTGTTCACTGTTTACAATATTCCAGTGCTGATAGTTGGGCTCTTACTTTTGTCCGTGATCGTATCTGCATCATATATCGCAGGTGAGAGGAGGGAATGAAATGAATGATTTAGAATTCCTCGTTTTTGTTTCAACAATTTTGTTTGGGTTAGGTCTTTACGGTTTATCCACAAAGAGAGACGCAATACGACTACTAATGTCAGTTGAATTAATGTTAAACGCTGCCAACCTTAACTTTATAGCTTTCGCACACTATTTGACACATGAGTTATTAGGTGGACAGTTATTCGTAATGTTCATCATAGCTTTGGCTGCTGCTGAAGCAGGAATAGGTATAGCCATATTCTTGGCATTGTACCGTGCATATAAGGGTCCAGAGATAGACCTTGTAAGTAGAATTCGTGAGACCGAGTAAAATCAATTAAAACTATTTTTCTTTTTCATATCCCTTTTTAATTCGAAATTTTAAAATTCTCCACTTATTCTCAATTTCGTGTGATGAGTTTGAACCAAATTGCTATTATTTTTTGCTTTATCTAAACTTGATTGACTTTTTTTGGATGTTATTTGTGTAATATCTTTATTTAAATCCCTCTTCTACTTTTTTAATTAGTGCTTCTCTAGGGTTGTTCTAAGGGATTCTTATTGGAATTACTATTAGGTTTCGAGATAGGTACGGGTGCAGAAGTCAAGATAGATCTCCATCATACTGTTATAACAGGAATGACAGGCGTAGGGAAAACCTCCTTAATTAAGAGGATAGTTAATCAAATCCCAAGGGTTATCCTCTTCGACGTCAAAAACGATTACGTGGAATTTCCCACTTACCCTCCGAGAGTCACAACCAAGTTAGCAGATTCTCTAACATTAAAGGAAATACTCGAAGTTTATGGAAACATGAGTTTAAGGGGCGAATTCCCAGAGTTAATTAAGGTTACTAATGATGCCTCAGACATCATGGATGTTACTAGAAATATTGATAAGTTACTGAAAGATCCCAGGATTCATCCAGTTAGGAAGGATAAACTACTCGTTATAAAGGATTTGCTACAGAGGTTCCTATTCGACATATCTCCCCTTTTAGCCCTCAAGAGATCTAGCGATGCCGACCAAATGAAAATTGATATATCTACCCTTAGTGAACCTATCCAACAATATATCGTAAATTCTGAAATATCCAGTTTAAAGAACAGTTACACAATTGTTATTGATGAGGCACATAAATTTATTCCAGAGAAAAGTACAAGTATAGCTAAGAGAGCCATTATCAATCTACTTAGAGAGGGGAGGTCAAAGGGTAATTTTGTTATACTCTCCGATCAAACTATCACAGGAATATCTAAGGAGGCTCTAAAACAATGCTGGAATTGGATTCTTGGAAGACAATTAGAAATAAACGAGATAAAGAGGGCTGTTAACCAAGTTGTTGGTATTAGAACATCGCCGGAGGAGATAGCTTCTCTAAGGGTAGGTGAGTTTATCTATTTCTCTCATGATGAGAAGATTAGATTTTATTCTTGGGCGCCGTTTATCGATAAAGAAAAGGCACGGGAAAGAGCGATAGAATTGGGGAACAAATTAGCGAGCAGAGGAACAAAAAATGAGAACATTGGAAAAACTAGTTCGAGAACCTTAATTGACTTCTTGGATTCAAAGGATAAGTTGTTATCTATCTTCAAGAACCACAACAGTAAAGACTTAGCGGAAAAATTGGAAAAGATGATAGAGATGCTTAGTGAGGTGTTAAGAGAGATCCGTGGCGAGTATAATGTGAAGCCATTGGATCCAAAGGATTTGATACTTGAATTAATAAGAGAGAATCCGGGCGTTAACTTGACGGAGCTAAGCCAGATTGCTAAAAATAAGATGAGACTCACTGATAAAGCTATAGCGAGAGCATTGAGAGAACTTATAGACGAGAAGAGCATTGAAATAAGGACTTACATGGGGGAGATAAAGTTCTATCCAACGGACGATGATTACTACATGGATATAGATTTGACCTAATTTTGATTAACATTCTATTAGATGTCTTGACTCCCTTTAGGTAAATTCGGGAGCGTCAGTTGCACCGTTGTTTTCTTCTTCTTTCTTGATTTCCTTTCTCTCTCCAAGTAGAAAACTATCGATCTTAAGCAGTCTGCTTAAAAGCAAGAAAAACCAAGCTGGATCCTCAAGGGTTAAGGCATGAACCTTCGCTGAAATCACCATAAATTTCAATGTAAACTCTTTGTTTTCCCCACCATAATCCCTTTTTAATTCCTTATAACCAATATTAAACATGTCTTCCATTTTCTTCGCGAGCTCAATAAATTCTTTTTCATTTGAGATAGGAATCCTTCTTTCAATGTTTACAAATAATGCTCTATCCTCATTAGATGGGTGGAAGACAACTGTTATGATTATGGGCGCGAAGTAGTTATACCCCCTAGGAATTATTAGAAATCTGCCTTCACCTTGTCTTAGAACGAATTTTTCAAGGTCTTTTTCGTACAAATACTCTAAGTATTTTAAAATCAGTTGATCAATCTCCCCTACCGTTGGCAATTTACTAGGGTCTATGCCTTCGAAGCCTGTGGGAGGGCTCAATTATCGCACCAAGTTTTGAGTTGTAAAAATATTAACTAGGAGTTAAGAATTTAAATATCGAGAGTTACGGTTTCTTCGATTACTTTATCCTTTGTTAAAATGGCTAAATCGATTTTTTTGCTTGAATAGACGTCCCTTTTGGCTGCTACCTTCATTGTCCTCAATATAAGGTCTTTTCCTTCTTCAATACTCAGCTTGGGATCATAACCATCTTCAAGCACACCAGTCACTATATCCATGGAGAAACCTGATGCCGCATAATCTTCTTCCATCACTGATCCAACTGGGTCTAAGGAGTAGAGGATGGGCTTCTTGGTTACGGGGTCGACGCCAGCAACAACAGCGAACGTTATGTATGGGAAAAACTTCCTTGAATAGAGTATTAAACCTAATCTATTTGCGATAGAGTGGATCGTTGGAGGCCTATTTAACTGCAGTTTTAAATAGTTCATCTCGTATCTAATTTCCTTTATTAGACTTTGAAGGTCTGATACGTGTCCAGCAAAACCGAATCCTATATTATCCAAAACGAAAATGTTTTTACCGCCTTCCCCCATTATCATGTGACCATATGCTATCTTCTTGGTACCAGCTAATATAACACCTTCGTCTAAACGAATCCCAACAGTTAAGGATTCCCATGTTCCAAAGTTTATTTGGCTCATCGTTTTCACCGAGAACTTTTACATTTTACGTTGAAACTAATAACTTTAGCTTAATTGTTTCAAATTATAATGAGGATATAAAGGTTTAATCTTTAATCTAAAGCATACCAATGCAGTGGCCTTATTGAATTGGAGAACACCAGAATGTCCTTAAAACCATAGAAAAAATTATTTTGCTTTACGTGAATTACTCCTTATTCCATTCACACACCATAAGCTACTCTTGCCAGAGTCGCTAGCTTACCTTCAATTTCGCTTAACACGGTCCAAAGAAAACCAATTTTAACTTTGCTTGTTCCATAAACGAGTAACATCCCGTGAATGGTTTTTATGGGGAGCAGTAATGCTACACCTTTTTCCCCTTCAATAAGGGATCTCTTGAGCTCTCCTAGATTTAATCTTTCTTTGCCGATTAATTCTGAAATTTTGCTGTAGGCGTCAATAATGGTCCCCCCTAGAGCTTCTTCTTCCTCAGGTCCAACATCGACATCAAAGGTTTCTGGTTTGGAGAAAAAAGTTAGAGGCAAACCCTCTTCGTCCACGATCATTGCGCCTAAGAGATTATCATCTAGGTCAATTATCAACTTTAACATTTCATCGATCTTTTTTCTTGCTTCGGAAATGTCACTCACATTGCTCATATACCACACCCTAATCATATAGGTTATATGTCAAAAATAACTTGCCCATAATATGTTTCATTTTCCTTCCAAATATCCATCATGTGATAAGTTACGGCTTTGATCTCGGGTCCTGACCCGTGTTTCTCTGGATTAAATTTTTCACCATATGCTTTACTTTTAATTTTATATAAATCTCCGTTCTTTTCAATTTCGACTTCAAATTTTGAGAAGATTAGTCCTTCGGTTTCAAAGAGATATAAAAGCTCCTCGAGCCATTTTTTGTAAACATAGATTAAATCGTCACCTTCAACGCTTATTTCTCGAACTTCCCTTTCTTCAATGTTATCCTTCGTTGCAATTATTTCAAACATACCTTTTGCCGTGTTGGCGAAAACTTCTTCTAAATTCTTACCTTTAGCTAGTATCCCCACATCGGCTGTGTGATCAATGACTTCGTATGGTTTTTCACTGGCATTTGACAAAAATACCACCTCAACTAAATATAGTAGGTTTTTCATAGCGAATTTATTTTTAGACTAATCCTAAAAGCCTTTGTGATTAGTTTAATAACAAAAATTTACCATTCACATTTAACTGTCACATGATTTTTATAATTTTTATTTAGTAGTAATTAAGATTTATCAGTAATTGTTTTCCATATTCAACTTAGAGGTAATTTGATACTGCGAGGTGTTAATAAGTGGCAAGAATGTACGCGAGAAAAAGAGGAAAATCTGGTTCAAAGAGACTCTACAGAGAGAAACCCCCAGAGTGGGTGCCGCTCTCCCCAGAAGAAATAGAGCAAAAAATCATAGAGTTAGCTGAGAAGGGTTACTCTTCAGCTATGATTGGTCTAATATTGAGAGACCAATATGGTGTTCCAAACGTTAGACAAGTACTTGGCAAAAAAATAACAAAAGTTTTAGAAGAGCACAACTTGGCTCCCTCTATCCCGGAGGACTTAGATAACCTCATAAGAAAGGCAATCAAACTGAAGAAGCACCTAGTTATACACAGGAAGGACTATCATAACAAGAGAGCATTACAGTTAATAGAATCCAAGATTAGACGACTAGTTAAGTATTATAAACGCGAAGGAAAACTTCCAAGAGATTGGCACTATGCTAAGTATCTCAAAAGCATAGGCGCATAAAGGAGGAATGAAAATGAATAAAAATATCCTACTCACGAAACTTGATAGGATACCCCTTGAGAAATATCCCTTTGAGGTCGTTGAAAGGAAGGGGTTGGGGCACCCCGATAGTATGTGTGATGGACTCGTAGATTATGCTGGTGTGTACTTAACAAGGTACTATTATGAGAACTTTGGTTCACCTTACCACTTCAATATAGACAAAGCCGTTCTAGTAGGTGGTGTAGCTAAACCAAAATTTGGTGGCGGGGAAGTTATAGAACCCATCTTATTGCACATCGTTGGTAGAGCGACTAGAGAGGTCACCAAAAATGGGAAAACACACGGTGTACCAGTGGAAGACATAATCACTCAAGCTATTCACGATTACATAAAAGAAAACTTTCTCCACTTGGACCCCTCAAAACACCTCAAATTAGAGTTCAGTATAAGACCAGGTAGCCAAGATCTCGTAGGTATCTATGAGGAATGGATTAGGGGCGAAACTGTTCCATTATCAAATGATACCTCAGTTGGAGTAGGATTTGCGCCATTTACTGATACGGAGAAAATATGCTTAACGTTTGAAAACTATCTAAACAATAAGGATACGAAGAAAAAGTACCCTGCCATTGGCGAAGACATAAAAGTTCTATGTGTTAGAAATGGAGAAAAAATAAGGGCAACCGTCGCTATGGCTACTGTCGACAGCGAATTAAGGGACAAAGATGAGTACCTCTCATTAAAAGAGGAAGTGAAAGAAATCCTATTAAAGAAAGCAGACGAGGTAACAGACAGAACCGTTGAAGTTATTGTGAACGCTGCAGACATACCTGAAAGAGATATTTATTACATAACAGTAACAGGTACATCAGCTGAAGCTGGAGATGACGGTCAAGTGGGTAGGGGTAACCGTGCGAATGGATTAATTACCCCCTTAAGACCTATGTCCATGGAGGCTGCTGCTGGTAAAAACCCTGTAAGCCACGTTGGTAAAATATATCAAGTGCTAGCCCAAAGGGCTGCAGAGAGGATTTATAATGAAATTCAAGGTTTCGAGGAGGTATATGTGATATTAGCGTCGACCATTGGTAAGCCCATATCTGAGCCCCAGATGGCAAATGTGTCATATATCTTAAGGGATGAGAACTTATCAATTAATGACGCAAAAGGCGATATAGAGTCTATCATAAGCGAGGTTTTAGACTCATCAAGTACTTTCTGGAAGGAGTACCTAAACGGTAAAATAAGAGTTTTTTGAACTCAAAAATCTTAATTTTTTAATCTCAAAAATAATCTAGACGCAAAATTCAATATTATTTGATAATTACAGTAAATTAATTTTCTGTGTAACCATTTTGTCAAATATAATACTTCTTAATCGAGAGCGTTCTAAATCAATAATGGAAGTATCTTCACGTAGGGTGCCAAGGAGGTAATTAGTTGTTTAGTTGTCCAGAACCGAGGAGACTCATAGGTATTAGCGATACTTTCAACGATACGATACTCGGAGGAACCTTTGATCACTTACACATAGCCCATAAAGGCTTGATCTCTCTCACGCTTGATATTACTAAACGAGCGCATATTTGTATAATGAGTGATGAGTGGTTGAAATTCAAGAGACACAGTAACAACGTCGAGGACTTTCAAACTAGATACAATAATGTAAAATCTTTCATAACTAGGATAAAACAGATGGATAAAGTAATTATTTCTCAAATTGATGATCCCTATTCCTACGCTCTAACTGGAGAGTATGCTAACGTTGTTGACTCCATTGTAATATCGAGGGAAAAAACTGTTTTAGAGCGAACAATCGAATTAAATAATAAGAGAGCAAAATTGGGGCTTCCTCCATTAAAAATTATTTCAATGCCAATACTGTCAGACTTAAGGGGTAAACCCATTTCATCAACTCGAATAAGAGCGCGAGATTTGGTTTTCCCCCCATCTAATCATAGATTTCTGGTGACTGAAGAATTGAGAGAAGAACTTAAGGAGCCTAAAGGTGATTTCTATAAATCAATTAGCGAATTACCAGAGCCATCTAACTGTGTGATTGCAGTTGGAGATATCGTGACAAAAACCCTAGCTGAAGCGGGATACCCAGTCAGCATAAGCATTATAGACATGCAGAGTAAACGTGAGATGCTCCCCCATTACTTCTATTATTTAGAGGCTAACAGGGACCGAGGGCTTTACTACACGCCTATTGTTATACCCTCGATCAATGAACAGGGTTCAATAACTTATGATTCTTGGTTCGCTCTTCAGCTAGCGTTGGCCCAATCGTACCCCGTTTTAATTAGAGTTTATGGGGAAGAAGATTTACTTGGATTCCCAGCAACGATATTAGCACCTGTAGGAGCATACGTTATCTACGGTGACCCGTTTAGAAATGGGTTAGTTGTGATTAAAGTAAATGAGGAAGTTAAAAAACGTGCTATTAAGTCTCTCTCCAAAATGATTAGAGTTAATCATTGAAATTCATCTATCTAAATGAAACTTGTCTAACATTTTTATAGCGAGTTATGCTCCAATAAGAATATATTTAAATTGCAACAAATATTTGTTCGTGAATATGCTATATAGAATTTGCGAGAACTTAAGCATCAAGTTTTTGAGAGAGAAGGAGATCACCTAAAATCACAATGAACTAAACTTAGAACGGATATCGCGTTAGATACAGAAAAGCGTTTAAAAATTTGGTGCAATAAATTTAAGGGGTGACTGTCTATGTCGATGACTACTAAACCTACATTTCGGGCTAAAGCGGATGTTAGATTAGCCATGGCCGTCTATTGTCTAGATATATTAGATAAACTTGCTAGTGAGGGGCAAATCCCCGGAATAAGAAAAAATGAAGCAATTCAATTGTTGGAAAAGATATCTTCTTGCGTTTCTAAAATGAGAGAATGGTCCAAACCAAAAAAATTCTTGCTTGTTAGTAACTACTTTAGAGGATACAATAACTTACTCTCAACTTTCATTTCCAGACTTGGAGTGAACTGGTTTAAAGTTGCTAAAAGAAAGAATGATTACACAGCTAAGCTGTTAAGATTCGCGATTTTTAACCTAAGATCCCTCGGTAACAGGTTAAAGAAGTGTCCTGATGATAGCTTAGCCAGTGCGGTGAAGATTAGATATGTGAGAGTTCTTGAGGTTAAACCCCATCCTAGAGACAAGAACCTTTATATCGCAAAAGTTACGGATATGGAGATGATATATGAGGTTGTCGTTGACAAACCTATCGAGGAGAAGTCGGTTGTTATCTTTGCTCACCTACCACCACAGAAAATCAAAGGATTCGTTAGTGAGGGAATAATACTAAAGGATGAGAATGGAGAGTACATAACCGCAGATGACGAGTTGATTGGTCAGAGACCCTCAGAAATACCCAAGAATGCCGAGGAGGAAATCTCAAAAGTCGTCAAGAAGATACTCGAGGAAGAATTTTTGATCTAGGTGATAAACATTAACTTACCCTATATCTTTTTGTTGACACTGATAATCATTTTCTTTCTCATTCATTTAGTTAGGTTTAGGAACAAGATTGGTTTCACTAAGAGAAAAAATACTTTGATTCTAGCATTGATTGTCTTGTTTGCTTCCTTCCTTGGCATTTATGATGAGCCCATTCTGTGGGGTCTTCTTTCGCTTTTTTTATCAGTTATATTATTGATTTTTTCTGTCATATTGCTGAGGGTTATTGATTATATCGTCAATAAGGATAAGAGTGAGCAAATTAGTGTTTTGGGAAAGGAGGCTTTAAGGAAAGCTTTCCATTTGGTTGCTTTTATTGTATTTGTCCCGATTGACGTATTGTACAGTGCCCTTTATGGCGCTGTTGAAAGCGCTTTAATCTTATTGAATGAGATCAATGGGCTCTCTATTTCAATATTCGAACTTAGAAGCCTATCACCTACTGTTTTTTTATCAGAGCTTCTTCTTTCTTTGGTATTAGCATTCTTATTTAGTTCAACTCTACTTGAATTGTTGAGAATTCACATAGGTTTCGATGTTTTCCCCGAGGTGTTAACACGCCCTGATGAGCGAAACCAATTTGCTGGAGAGATTTTCATTGCAGTCAGTTTCTTGTTTGTATCGGTTTACACTAATTGGCGTGTTTTTTCCGCTGTAGCCGCTTCTTCTCTCATTGGTGATGGATTAGGCGCTATCATCGGTAGGTGGAAAGGCAAGCACTTGATACGCGAGGGTAGGAGTGTTGAGGGAACAATAGCAGAGTTTCTAGGCGCGTTCTTCTCTGCGACTTATTTTTGTGGTTTTGTTTCTGGTTTTCTTGCCGCGATTTTGATTGTTATATCCGATATTTTTATTACGCATAAGATAGATGATAACTTGCTTTTTCCGTTGGTAGCATATCTTGGAATAATGTTGTGGTACATTGTGTGATGGATATGACAAGGGGACTATTCATCGGTAGGTTTCAACCTTTTCACCGAGGACATGAAAAAGTTATTTATGATATCTTATCTAAAGAGGATGAAATTGTTATAGCGATAGGATCTTCTCAGGATAGTTACTCTCTCAATAACCCATTAACAGCGGGAGAGCGCTACGAGATAATAAGGAGATACCTCATAGAGAAAGGGATATGGGATAGAGCCTATCTAGTAACAATTCCAGATATTAATGAGAACCTAATTTGGCCATTGAGGGTTATTGAGTATACCCCAAAGTTTGATAGGGTTTATACTGGAAACAAACTTGTCAAAATGTTGTTCAACCATATCGGCGTTCCAGTGGTTGAGGTTGAATTCTACAATAGGGAGCTTTACCAAGGGAGAATTATTAGACAAAAAATTTTAAATGGTGAACCTTGGGAAATTTATATTCCAGATATCGTGTTGGAATATTTAAAACGATTCGATTTCGCTAACAGAATTATCCAACTAGCTAATAATAAATAGGTGGACTGGCTTGCTCATCTATAAGATTATTCAACAAAACGATAATTACATGGAATTCTATATAGAGGACATTGACACATACATATTAAACACACTGAGAAGAACTATTTTAACTGACGTGCCAACACTTGCAATCCATGATGTCATCATTCACCAGAATACTAGCTCTCTTTACGATGAAGTTCTAGCTCATAGGCTTGGACTTATACCACTTAGAGTTGATCCTAGCGAAATCGATTTACTTGGGGATTGTAACTGTAGGGAAATAGACCTAGAAAAATGCGTAAAATGCACCGCCAGACTCAGGTTAAAGGTTAAAAACACTAGCAAAAACAAGATAATAACGGTTTACTCCAAGGATATAAAGCCTATTGACAAGAAAACCGTTAAGCCAGTTATAGAGGACATCCCTATCGTTCGACTTGGACCCATGCAAGAAATCGATATTGAGATGATTGCTAAGGTTGGTAGAGGCAAAGATCACGCTAAATGGCAACCAACATCAACGCTAGGATACAAACCTATACCGATTATTAAGACTACAGATGCTTGTAAGGGTTGCCCAGTTTGTGTTGAGGCGTGTCCATTGAATGTGTTGAAAATGAGGGATAATAAGCCAGTGATTGAAGGGTTAGGTCTCTACTTGTGTGATTTAGATAGACTATGCGTGAGGGAGTGTCCAGAGGAAGCACTAATTTTAGAGCCCGATGAAACAAGATACTTTTTCAGAATAGAATCCAATGGTCAATTGTCCATAAAGGAGATATTCCAGTCAGCTTTCCTAAATATAGACCTCATGTTCAATTCTTTCGAGAGCGCCTTAAAGAAGGCCCTAGAGGAACACTCTAATGATCAACCGTAAACTTTCTTTTTCGTCTCTCCTCAACATATCTACCCCTTAGCCCAATGTCCTTAAACTTAACGTAAACTTCTTTACCCTTATTTTGCTCCTTCAAATAGCCATCTAGAAAGCTATTAAAAAGATAATCTACCTTATCGTAATGAGTGCTTTTAAGCGCATTATATAAAACCCTTAATTCTATGCCAAAATCCTCTATCGACTCTGTGAAGAGTCCAAGCCCAAAATCTATGAAAACTATGTTGTCAGGTCCGTTTATTATAACATTAGATGTTGTTAAATCCCCATGAATTATCCCCTCATTGTGGAGATGCGCTATATATTCCCCTATCACCCTAAAGATTTTCTTTTCCTCGTTAACTGTTAGTTTAGATTCTTTTAGGAGATCCCTTAAGAGAGTGCCATTAATGTGTTCCATTATTATCGTCGCCTCTCTTGGATATAGTGCAAAAACCGCTGGAACTGGAACGCCAACACTTTTTGCTTTTTGAAGTATCTTGGCTTCTCTCTTTGTTCTGCTAACCCTCAGAGTTTCGTCTATTTTGGGGTGCCTATAACCCTTTTTAACCCTTACTTTCTTTATCGCTTTTCTGCCAAACCAATCTATTAGGTAAATGTATGATTCAGCTCCCTTGCTTATTAATTCGTCTCTCTCCACTCGTATTCCCCTCCGAATTCTTGTATTCAAAATGATAATATTATATATTATCATCATACGATAGATTAGATAACAATTTTAAAGTGTGCTAAAGGGTTTGAAGTAATGAAAATTGTTAGATGGAGATATGTTTTATTCGAAGTTGTTAGTGGTGATATTGGACAAGAGGAGTTAATATCAATTATATGGAGGCAAATCTACTCGCTATTCGGGGTATTTAAGGGTGCAAACTCGGGATTTAAACTGCTCCAATTTGATAAAGACAAAAAAATCGGCGTAGCACGAATCAGCTGGAAATTTATTGACGAATTTAGAGTCGTTTTAGCGACACTTAATATGCAAAAAGAGGGTCTTCTAGTTAACGAGATTTTGGTATCTGGAACCCAAGCCGCGTTAAAACGAAAAATGATGAAAAGAAAAACATGGAGTGAATTCAAGGAAGAATTAATGAAAAATTAAGTGAGGAGGTAAATGGATATGACAGAGATATTTGAGATAATTGCGAAAGATGGCGCAGGTAGAATTGGAAAGCTTTACACGAAACATGGTGTGATTGAGACTCCCGCATTCTTTCCTGTTGTTAACCCGCATTTGCCGTTAATATCACCTAATGACTTAAAGAAACTTGGTTTTCAAGGGTTTATAACAAATTCTTACACGCTATGGAAAGACGAGAAATTACATGAGCTAGCAATCCAGAAGGGAGTGCATGGTACATACCGCTGGGATCGAGCTATCATGACGGATAGTGGGGCTTACCAATTAATGGTTTACAAGGATATCGAGGTAACAAACATTGAAATAATGGAATTTCAGAAGAAAATAGGGGTTGATATTGGGGTCCCTTTGGATGTTCCAATTGCTAAGGGATCATATCAAACTAGGAAGTGGGGTATAGAGGAAACATATCAAAGGGCATTAGAGGCAAAAGAAAAAGGGTTTTTAGAGGATGAAAATGGACCAATATGGGTTGGACCTATACATGGTGCCCCTATACCGAAGCTTGTGGAGTACTCTGCTAATCTAATGAAGAAACTACCATTCAAAATGTACGCTCTTGGAAGCGTTGTCCCATTAATGGAAGAATACCAATATATTCAATTGATAAAGTCAGCTATCGTAGCTAAGATGCATCTACCCTCAAACGCACCAATTCATATGTTTGGTGCAGGGCACCCCGCAGCACTCTCACTGTTTGTGTTACTGGGATACGATACGTTCGACAGCGCATCCTACGCTTTATTTGCTCGAGACGATCGATACTTTACTCCCCATGGAACTTATTACTTGAGGGATCTGAGGGAGTTCCCCTGCGAATGCCCGATTTGTTCCACATATACACCCCAAGAGATAAGAACAATGGATCCTGCAGAACGAGCACATTTACTAGCGATGCACCACCTCTACACGATTCAAGCAGAAATCAGAAGAATCAAACAGGCAATTGAGGAAGGGACTCTATGGCAACTTGTTGCAAAACGAGTTTCAGCTCACCCAGAGTTAGCTAGGGCTTATAGATGGTTATTGAGTATAAAGAACAAGAAAGCTTTTAGTTACTTTGACTTGTTTGAACCAGCCTACAAGAGGAAAGGCTTGATGATAACTAGGAGAGAGGAACTGAATCTTCCAATAATCCGAAGATATAAGAGGAGAATATTGGAGAGAGCGTATATTTGGAGCGATAAAGTGATATTCGCCTTACCTAACAGCGCTGCTAACCTTCCCCCACTTATAGGTGCCCAAGTACTTATACTACACCCCACATTCGGAGTCATCCCTAAGGAAATTAGAAATGTTTACCCATTGTTCCAACATTTGAGCTACTTGGACGATGTACTGACAGTCAAGGGACTGAAGAGACACTTGCCCTTCATCAATAAATTCCTTGAGTTGCTCCAAGAGACGTACAATGTGAAGGAATTCTATGTCTATGACACAAATAGGGAAATCGCTGAAGAAATAAGCGAATTAATTGGTATAAAAGAGATCTATGATGGTCAAGATATAGGCCACATTGGCCACAAAGAAAGCGATAAAATACTAGTAAGAGCCCTCCTCAGATACCAATTTGGACTTGGAGCAGAGCAAGTAATTAATTCACCCTACTTAGAGTACTCACACAACACGGGACTACTAAGAAAAATATACGAGGAGGACATTTCAGGTGAAGAGGAAGAAGAAGTTGTGATCCCCGAGTTAAATAGACACATCGAGAAGCGAAAAAAGAAAGGACTAGACGTGCCAGATGACCCATTCGAGGAACTATACGTATCCAAGGGGAGAAAATGGCTCTTCGCGGCATTACTACCCAACGCATTCAAGCTGGTACCACATCCCCTCTTTGCTTACCGATTCGTAAAAACATTCAAGAAACAGCTAAAATACACGGCTATAATCGACGAGGAAGCCGAACCATTCGTTAGGGACGGAAAAACCATATTCTCAAAATTCGTAGTAGACCTAGATGACGATATTAGAGCCGAAGATGAAATATTCATCGTAAACGAAGAGTGGGAACCAGTAGCAATAGGCAAAGCAATAGTGGGAGCAAAAGAGATAAGAGAATTCAAAAAAGGAGCAGCAGCAAGAAACAGATGGGGTTTTAAAACAAAAACAGAGGAGTAGAAGAAAGAAAAAAATCACTATCTAACAACACTAAATTAATTTTTTGGATAAAATGGGACGGGCCCGTAGCTCAGATTGGAAAGAGCGCCTGCCTCCGGAGCAGGTTGTCGCGGGTTCAAGTCCCGCCGGGCCCGCCATAGATTATTCAACCAATAGTTCTTCAATTTCCCTCCTCCTTTCACCGCCCCAATAACCTATCTTTTTTAGCATTGAGATTAACTCGCCGCGATGCAATAGGAATATGTTTTCCTTTTCTCTTGACTGTATACCACTAGCCAATCTATTTGCAAATAGGAATCCCATTGTTAGGTTTGTCTTGCTTATCGCTCTTTTGAATCGAGTGTAAACATCTATACCAACGGGGCGTTTCCAATCCTTGATCCAAACTCCGATTCTCTCGTTTGAAGTGTAATCCATTATGATCAAATCGAATTTGAACTTCTCTCTGCCGTTCTCATCTCTTAAAATGACATTCTGGGATATGGCAAACTTTTTCTTTAATTGTCTGTATGAAAAATTGAAGAATGCTATCACCAAGTCCCTCAGCTTAGCGTTCTTATCAAGTACAGGTTCCGAATCACCATTGTCCAATAATCAAACCTCCTAGCGAAAATTAATTTTCAAAAAATTGAAGAATCAGATTAACTATTTACCATCGTATTACAATAAAAGATTATTATATAATGTAATATCCCAGTATTACCTTTAAAAACAACAACCCCACAAAAAATTCACAAACATTTAAGAAACAATAACAAAACAAAAAACTAAAAATGGGCAACAACTTAAAAAAATAACCCCCATAAAATAACAACAACCCCGTTAAACCTTTTTCAATAAAGTATAAAAAGGAACAAAAAACATGAATGGTGAACACAATGAGAAAAGATATCGCTGCGAGGAAAAAAATACACGAGAAACCCGATGTACTAATTGGCAAAAATGGGGTGACAGAAAACCTTCTAAATGAAATCAAAAACCAACTAGAAAAAAAGAAAACAATCAAAATAAAAGCACTCAAAACAATAGCGCAAACCAAAAAAGACTTCAAAGAAATATTACAACAAATACAAGAAAGCATCCAGATCGAAGTACTAGACATTAGGGGCAAAACTGCAATTATAAGAAAAAAACGACGAAAGTATCAGCAAGAAAAAATTTAAAAACCAAATTCAAAAACTAAAGTATAGAAATGGGATGATTTCGGGATAAAACATCTAACTTTAAAGTGCCCCGATGGTGTAGCCTGGTTAGCATGCGGGACTGTCAATCCCGCGACGCGGGTTCAAATCCCGCTCGGGGCGCCATAATCAACTCTCTTCTCCGTTTTTTGGGTTCATGGTTTTGCTTTTTCTTTGCTTTTTTAGGTTCTTTTTGTTATGGTTTAATTTTTATTCTTTTTTGCTTATTATTTATTATGTTGGTATTATTGTTGTCCTATATTTTCATTGTTTAAGGTGTTTGTTATGCCTCATACAGGT
This sequence comes from Candidatus Njordarchaeota archaeon, assembly GCA_029855985.1. The sequence goes on along the minus strand of JAGSHR010000244.1, from coordinate 3,385 downwards.
TATACAGTTGGCATTATTGCTTTTTTGATTTTAGTTTTGTTCGCAATTTCTGTTATGGTTTACAACCCCCTATTAGGTTTGATCATTTTGTTCGTTGCAATTATTATATTATCAATAGTTATGGATCCTTCATCAGCAAAGGTCCTCATCAAATTATTTATCCCAGTGATCGTACTCCTCTTGGTTCTCAGCGTGGTCACAGATATTTTCTATAACATGAACACTCAGTTAGCAGTTGTCATGGTCTTGATCATTTTTGGAGCTGGAATCCTAGTAGTTGGCCTAATTGGAGGGATTGATGCCAGTAGCGGTGTTGTATTTGCCCCTATGATCGTTGTACCCACGCTACTGGCTTTTTTAATTGATCCAACGGGCTCTTTAGCCGTTTTTGTTGCCTCCATTTTGCTTTTTGGTTGGATGTTTTTCGTGTATATGCTTGTGAAAAATATGCCACCTCCTTATCCTATTGGTTTTAGTGCAAAGGTGGCCGTAGCGTTAGAGGACTTTGATGGTTCAGGGAAGGTTAAGATCGGTGCGGAGATTTGGAATGCAGAAACTAGGGGTTATAAGATTAAGAAGGGAGATGAAGTTTTTATTAAAAAGATTGAGGGGTTGAGGTTGATTGTTGTCCCTGCTGTTAGGTGTCCCAATTGTGGGGAGCCTTACCCTGTGGATTCTATTCCTGAAAGGTGCGTAAAATGTGACGCCGATCTGAGTTTTTTAAAGTTTAAGGTTTAATGGTATCGAATTTTTTAAATTTCTTTTAGCATTGCGTCGACCATTAGTCTTGGTATTGTTTTGAGGACGTTTTTGTGTTTGCTTTCTGGTAGTTTATTGGCCATAGTTTCTGCTTTCTTTATTTTCTGTTCTATTTTATTTTTTAGGAAGTTTTCGGCTTTGTTTTCTCTTAATATTTCTATGATTTTCTCTTTCGAAGTTTCGTTGATTAAGTGTTGTAGGTCGCTGTCTTCTAGCATGTAGGATATGAGCAGTCTTATTGGCTTTAAGTCTATTTCTGTGTTCACATCGCTAGTTAGTTGCACGACGTCAACTAGGTCATCCGCGTACTGGTATGCTTCCCCTAAGGCGATTCCATAATTGTACATTGCCGTTTCGATCTCATCGTTTTCAGTTAGTATGCTCCCAAGTTTAGATGCTGCCCCAAACAATTCCGCTGTTTTTAACCTGTTGATGACAGCGTATAACTCGTGACCGTAATGTTTACCTGCGAGCGGATTAGTTTCTAGGTAGACGCCTCTAGTTACTTTATATATTGCCTGAGTTATTACCTCTAGAGCTCTCATCGAGATATTTGATAGTTTGTGTCCTGCGAATGTGAAGAGGAGGTCGCCTGTAATCACTGCATCATGGATCCCAATTTTTTTCCAAAGGGTAGCGGAGCCCCTCCTTATAGAATGGGAATCTATTATGTCATCGTGGATTAGAGTAGCGTTGTGAACAAACTCTATGGCTGTCGCAAAGTCTATTACGTCTTCTTCTTTGAACCCTAGGGCTTCCCCTATTAGAATTGTTAATACGCTTCTTAGTCTTTTTCCCTTTTCAAAAACTTTCCACAAGTTTTCTGCGTGAAGTTTAATTTCGCTTATCCATTGGTTGATTCTTTCTCCTACTTTTTTTCTTTTGTCTTCGATGTACCCCCAAATGTCAACTGTCAAAGGTATCCCACCTGGAACTACTAAAAAAATAAAAACTTGATTTTTGGATTTTAAGGTATTTTTGTTATGTTGTTGTTTTGTAGTTTATTAATTGTTGTTATCTTTTTACTAGCATGGATACAGCGCCACCGCCACCGTGACAAATCGTTGCCAATCCGTATCTAGCGCCTTTTCTCTTCATCGCATAAAGAAGAGTAGTTAAAATCCTTGCTCCACTCGCCCCAATTGGGTGGCCTAGCGCAACTGCACCTCCATGAATATTGAACTTATTATAGTCGGCTTCAAGGGCTTTAAGTACAGCAATACTTGCTACCGCGAATGCCTCGTTGTGCTCTATTAAATCAATATCCTTTATTGTTAGATTATTTCTTTTAAGGATTTTTTCGACTGATGGAACTGGAGCGATCACCCAGTCCACAGGATCCACAAATGTTGAATCCCAATCTATAATTGTTGCTAGGATCTCTAAATTTAATTCTTTGGCTTTATCTTTTGTTGTCACTATTACAGCTGATGCACCGTCAGATATTTGCGAGGCATTACCAGCGGTTATAATTCCATTCGTTTCAAAAACGGGGCGCAGTTTTGCGAGTTTCTCTAAGCTTGTGTCAGGTCTAATGCCTTCATCTTTGTCTAAGATTACTACTTCTTCTCCTTTTACTTCTTTTTTGATGGGTATTATTTCTTCTTTGAATAGTCCTTCCACAGTTGCCTTATGGGCTCTCATGTGACTGTTGTAGGCAAACTCGTCTGCTTCTTCCCTCGTTATTCCTAGTTTTTGTGCATATCTCTCCGCCATTTTCCCCATTACTTCATTGTAGATGACGTCCCATAAGCCATCGTGAACCATTGCGTCAGCCACTTTCAGTGAACCATAAGGATCTATTGGATTCAAACGGATACCCCATCTAACTTCGGGTGGAAGAAGGAGTGGGGCTCTAGACATGCTTTCCATTCCACCAGCGATAATTAAATCCGCGTAACCTAATTTTACTTTTTCGGCAGCGAGGGCTATCGCCGCTAATCCAGAAGCACAAACTTGGTTTACTGTAAATCCACCAATGCTTGAGGGGATCCCTGCTTTTAATCCAGCCAATCTTGCAGGGTTTTGACCGTTTCCAGCCGCAACGACGTTTCCCATTATTATTAGGTTGATTTCTTCTATAGGTAATTTTGTTTTTTCAATGAGGCCTCTTATTGCTATTGCTCCTAAATCTGTAGCGGGTATATCCTTTAGGGCTCTCGCGTATTTTCCAATAGGCGTTCTTACCGCTCCTGCAATTACAACTTCTCGCTCCATAGGTATCACTCTTTATCTTCTGGCTTCTTTAGTGGAATTATGCAAAGGAATTCTACTGGTTCGTCTCCGATGTTCTTGTAGCCGTGTTTCACGTATGGCGGAATAAACATTACTTGGTCTTTTTCCACTATGTATTCTTCGCCATCGACGGTTATCAAGCATTTTCCCCTCAACATATAAATTTCGTGTTCGTACCAATGATTGTGCTCACCGATGACGCCTCCCACATCCATTGTGAATTTCCTCATTGCGAAGTTTTCGGCGCCATCGTCTACTGAGATTAACCACTGGATTCTTACTCCCTTGGAGTTATACATTGTTACTTCTTCAGAAGGAACCTCGGAAACTTTTTTTATTACGGGTTTCATATTCGGCACCCTGATGTTTAAGTGTATTTATATTATTAATC
>JAGSHR010000023.1 GCA_029855985.1 Candidatus Njordarchaeota archaeon | reverse complement strand
TTATAAAATATTTAAAAAGTTTACGTCTTAGTGCACCTTTAATAAAATGTATAAAGATTAAGAACAATTCTTCTCACTATTATTTTTAAATAAATGTGTCTTCTTCAAATAAGATTCCTGATATAGTCTTTTAACTTAATGATTTTTCCTTTGATATCGCCAAAAACATCTAGTAAGAGATAATAAATTATCATTGCATATAGTAGAAAGAAAATTGTTCCATATATTAGCACAAATGGCTTTATTTCATATTTCCCCTTGTCCCTTTTTTAATGTGACTGTTTTTTAGGCTGGTATCTCGCCTTTCTTGATTAGTCTTACAACATTATAGGCTAAGCCCATGAACAGTGCATCGTACTCATTAGGCCTTGTTAACTTTGACTTTACTTCGCCTGAGAAAGACTTTATAGAAGACATAGCAGACTCAACAAGAGACCTATAATTCTTAATAGATATTAGTAATATAGATATTAGTAATTCATAGCTTTTATTCGCCCTGTACCTAGGCCCACTCTTTGGCTCCAGCTTGCCTTTTCTAGCTGGTATAAAAGTTAGAATGCCGTGCGATTCAAGCCACTCCGTGATGGCCGAATCATCGTACCTTTTGTCACCCACTAAGCCCCAAAAGACGCCAGAGTAAATCAGCGACAAAAACAGGTAGTTCCAAAACGCCTTATTCTCACTATTTTGGTCTGGTGCCGTAACCAAGTCGTATACTGCGTCTATCTCGGGCGAGTATAGGATGGTGAGTAATAGGAAAGGTGCCTTTTTCCTGATTCTCCTTAGATAGTGTTCACTGGCCTTGGATAGTTTTAACCCGCTTCCGTCTATCACGCCTAACAGCTTGTTTGACTTGCCTCTGGCAAGCATTAAGAAACTCCGCCTGATCAGCGCCCTAACAATGACCTCATAAGTTGATTTCCACCTTGTAACAGAGGCAGGACTAGGCACAGTTTTCAACCTCATCTTCCGAGGTAGAACAGTCTTTTCTAACAGTTTTAACGCTTTGACATAAGACTGTTTGGAGAGAACTACAAAGGCTGTTACAGCGATTTTAACAGCCAAATCGTAACCTTTTGGACCACGTCTAACAGGCAGTTTAAAGCCTACAGACCTAGCCAACTTGAAAACGCCTAACACAATACTTATATAGTCAATATCCCATACTTGCATATAGGGGGCCTCTGGGGTAATTATATGGCGTATTATCTAGATGGGACTCTGGGATTATCTTTTTCTTTTGAATAATGTCTTTTTCGTCATGTTTTTGGCTGGTTTAGAAATAGGGTCTTTGGGGGCTTCCCCGAGGACCTTTTTGGCATTGATTTGACCGGAGTAGAGCTCCATGTCGGGAAAGCTTTCCCCAACGAATAATAGGAATATTATCGGCTTTTTAAGCGACACGGTTTCTATGCCTGTTGTGGAGATTGATTTCTCCACGTTATTGGCTATCTCTAGGTTTAGGGATTGGTCCCCCACAGGTTACCGTTTAAGATTCGTCAATGTAGACTTGCCTAGTTACGTGCTTAACGTTGACCCGAGTATAAGCTTTGTTGATTACCTTGTGATGCTTTTGGAGATGGGGCATGGTTTTAGGCTTTTGAACGGTGAGCGTTTGGTTTACAACGGGTTTGATTCCAGGGGGCATGTTCTTTTCAGGGGTGGTGACGGTAAAACTTATCGTTTCTCGGCTACTTTGGAGAGGCGTTTTTTGGCTTTGAAGAAGGTTCTCTATGCTCTGGTTGCTTACTTTTCGACTCCGATGTCTGTTGTTAGGGCTTCAGAATTGTTTAATTTGCCGAGGCATGTGGTTGAGGAAGCTGTCAGGTTCTTTCGGGAGCCCAAGGAGATCGTTATTGACGGTGAAACGTGGACGGTTGAGTGGAACGGGGAGAAAGTTTTGGTGGTGTTCGTGGATGGGACTAGGGGCGGAGGCAGGGGGTTGATCGTGACGGCTTCGAACAGGAGGGAGGCCTATAGGTACGGTAGGGAGAACGATGAGGAGGCTGTTTTAGAGGTCATTAACTGGGTTAAGAACCTCGGACGCGAAGTGGGGGCCACAAAGTACCTAGTTATAATGGACGGTAATAAGGGTGTTGCTGAGCGCTTTCTAGCCGAGTTGAAAAGCGATGTGATAGTCGTGGAGCACAGTCACTCCACTTGGTGGGAGGTATGCGTGATATACAACTACAACGGCAGGTGGTTCACCATTAGAACTCGGGGCGACATATTCGCGGATGAGAAGACGGTGAACCCGTATATTGATATACCGCCATCACACATTGAACTCTACGAAGGCATTGTTCATGTTGGCTTTATAAAGTACGTCAAGAGAGAGGCGAAGTATATCGAAAGCTGGAGAAAGAGGTTGTCAGATTTAATACCAAAGCTCAATGAGGCATTATCATACGGTGACAGAGCCTTCAGGGAGTACCTAGCTTGGTGGGTGGCGAGAATAAACGACCTGACTCGAGCACTACTGTCAAGAAAAATCGACATCACAGAGTACCAAAAACTCCTAGAGGAAACCGTTAAAAGGGCTTACAGCAAGCTAACTGACGGGAGAAAAGCAATACTCAAAAACGCCTTGAAAAACCTAAATAACGTTTACTCCATCGACGGTGTGGCGAAGAGGATCAAACCGGAGAAAAAACAGGGACGAAGGCGAAGCCGACAGAGCAAGAAAATCGGGAAAAACACCGTTAAAACCCTGTTGAAAAGGGGCGGGAGAAAACTTGTCTACACGGGCCCAATCGAAAACGCTCCCCGCCACGCTGTAGAGGTAATAAAACTGCTCAAAAAGGTTTTCGGAAAACACCACATAACTAGCAGCAGGATAGAAGGCCTAATAGGCGTCTATGTACACGTACTGAGGAACAGTCGGGGAAAGGGGAAAATACTAACAAAGTTGGCCTTCTCTCGCCGACCAATATGGAAAAACTTCGCGGAAATAGGGAAAAACCTCAAATTAGGCAGAGGACCAAGACAAGGGAAACCGAGGCTAAAACAGGGCAAAACATACGTGATAAAATATCGAGACAAACACGGCAACACAACAACGAGAAAAATAACCGTAAAACAAGTCAAGAAAAAGCACGTAAAAGCCTACTGCCACCTGAGAAACCAAGAGAGGACATTCAGAAAAGACAGAATACTAGACATAAAAACAGTCAAATAACGGAAGAGATAATCCCAAAGTCCCATCTAGATAATACACCTTTTAAAAAGGCCCCCCCACATCTATTAGGCCGAGAGCTATCAGGTTCAAATTAGAAACAGTCTAACAAAGGCGAAAGAAAGGAAAAATATGAAATAAGGCCGCACAAATAATTGAATTAAAGAATAAATAATAAAATTTAGTGCCACAAAGATTAATAACTTGGGCAAATCCTTTAATATAAAAGTTTTTTTACCCTAAATTGTGTAGGTTCCGATTTCATGATGGCTTTAATGAATATTTCATAGATTATATTTATTAA
>JAGSHR010000192.1 GCA_029855985.1 Candidatus Njordarchaeota archaeon | reverse complement strand
GGTTTTAAGCAACCGTATAAGAGTGGAGATATTATTTCTATTGCAAAGAAGCGAATTAAGCATAAATGAAATTTGGGAAATCTTAAGGGGAAGGGGGTCCGTGTCTCTATGAGAGCAATTCGTTATCATATAAACAATCTCGTTTTCAACCAATTGGTTCTTTGGAGGCAAGCAGGTGTTAATGGAGAAACATACTTTTTTTCTAACGGAACTCGGGCACCTTGTGGTGGATGAAATTAACTACCTTGCAGATAAGTTATATGACATGGAGGAGAATGAGGATGAATTTAATGACTTTTAGATAGACATTGGTTGATGAGGGGTTTTGGGTTTATTTTTCTGGTTCTATTTCTACTAGCGGTTCGTTTGTTTTTGCTACGTCTCCTGTTTTTACGTGCATTTTTTTGATTTTTCCATTTGTGTGGGATTTTATTTCGTTTCTTATTTTCATGGATTCGATCACTATGAGTGTTTGTCCTTTTTCTACGTGATCTCCTTTTTTGACTAGTATTTCGACTACTCTTCCTGTTATGGGGGAGTAGACGGTGTTTTCACTTTTTTTTGTGCTTTTGATTAGTGGCAATTTGAGTTTCTTTTTTTGTTCTTGTCCAATTATTCTTTGTAGTTTGGCTTTGTAGGGAACTCCATTTACAATTATTTGTCCTTTCTCTCTGTCTAGGATTACTTGGTATTCTGAGTCTTCCACTTTGACTAGGTATTTGTCTTCGCCTGTTTTTTTGATGGTTACGGTGTATTCTTTTTCTTCTATTTTTATTTTGTATTCATTTTCCTTTTGCTGTGCAACGTTGACGAATTTCGTTATTCCCTCTAGTATTAGTTTGTATTTTTTCTCGTTTTCCATTCTTTTGCACCACTCTTTTAGTTGATTTTTACTTTCACGGTTTCTTGGATGTTTACTTCGATTAGTTCTTTTTTTGGTGTTTCGATGACCAATGCGCCTTTTTCGTTTATGCTGGTGCATTTGCCCGTGATTGTTTTGCTTGTTATTGTTGTTATGGTTACTTGTTTTCCGATTAGGTTCATTTTGTTTTTTATTTCGTTGATTACTTCACTTGTGTTATTTTCTAGTTTGTAGTAGTATTTATTGATTTCTGATAACAGTTCCCCGAGGAATTCCTCTAGGCTCACTGTTTTTTCTGTTACCTGCTTCAGGCTTATCGCCGTGTTTTCCAGTTCCTTTGGTATGTCATTGTTCACGTTGATTCCTACTCCAATGACCGTGTACTTTGGTTTCCCTCCCTCGAATATTGTTTCAGCGAGTATACCAGCTATCTTTTTGTTTTTAATGTATACGTCGTTTGGCCATTTTATTGATGCAGTTGCTCCATAGCGTTCGATTGTGTTGCTTACCGCCAAGGCGAATGTTAGGAGAAGTAATTGGGTGTTTTTTGTGGAATGTTCATCGTTGAGTATCACAGAGAACCATAGCCCCCCTTTTGGGGATACCCAATCTCTATTACCTCTCCCTCTTCCCCCTGTCTGCTCTTCAGCAATTACTATGGAACCGTGGCGAACACCATTTTCAGCAATTTCTCTCGCTAGATCCATCGTACTTTTAGTTTTTTTGACCCTTATTATGCTACTCCCTATGCTCATTTTCGCAAACACCGCGATAGATAGAAGGGCGGTAAAATATAGGAGTTATAGAGGTATGTTTCCGTGTTTTTTGGGTATAGTGTTCTCACGCTTATTCTCTAAGGACTCCAAAGCAGTTATTAACCTATACCTCGTTTCTTTTGGCTCTATTATGTCATTCACGTACCCCATTTCCGCTGCAAGATACGGATTAGCAAACAACTTCTTGTACTCCTCCGTTACCTCATTAATAAATTTCTCAGGATCATCAGACTTCGCAATTTCTTTCTTGTAGAGAATCCTTGTCGCTGCTCGAGGACCCATCACAGCTATTTCCGCCGTTGGCCATGCGAAAACATAATCGGTTCTTAAATGAATTGAGCCCATCGCAATATACGCTCCACCATAAGCTTTTCTTAAGATAACAGTTATTTTCGGGACTGTTGCTTCACTATAAGCGAAAAGTATTTTCGCCCCGTGTCTAATAATTCCTCCATGCTCTTGGTCTAGCCCAGGGAGAAAACCAGGAGTGTCAACAAACGTTATTATTGGGATGTTGAATGCGTCGCAGAATCTTATGAACCTCGCTATCTTATCTGCTGCATCTATGTCCAAAACTCCGCCGAGCGTGTTCGGTTGGTTAGCGATAATGCCAACGGTTTTCCCGTCTAGTCTACCAAAGCCAATAACAGCGTTTTCCGCAAACAAGCTTTGAACCTCTAGGAACTCCCCGTTATCCAAAACCCTAACAATTATTTCTCTCACATCATAGGGAGCATTCGGGTCATCAGGAATTATACTGTTTAACTCCTCATCTTCCCTGTTTGGTGGGTCACCAGTGTTTATCACAGGAGGGTCCTCCATGTTGTTTGATGGAAGGTAACTTAAAAGTGTTCTCACTAGATAGAACGCATCTTCCTCGCTTGACGCTATGAAGTGTGCTACGCCACTTTTTTCCGCGTGAATTCTGGCGCCACCAAGGTCCTCAAATGTTGTCTCAATACCCAATGCTTCTTTTACAACTTGAGGGCCGGTGACAAACATGTAAGATATACCCTCAACTGTTATAATGAAATCTGTTAATGCCGGAGAATATACGGCACCCCCAGCGCAAGGCCCCAGTATGAGGGATATCTGAGGTATCACACCCGAAGCAAGAACGTTTCTGTAGAATATCTCACCGTATCCTGCTAAACTTATTACTCCCTCTTGAATCCTCGCACCCCCAGAGTCTATTAATCCTATAACCGGAGAACCATTTTTTAGAGCCAAATCATAGATTCTCGCGATCTTCTTTGCGTGCATCTCACCCAAGGATCCCCCTAAGACAGTGAAATCTTGAGCGTAAACATAAACTAATCGACCATCTATCTTACCATAACCTGTTATTACCCCATCCCCTGGAAACCGCTTTTTTTCCATCCCGAACCAATTTATCCTATGCTTAACAAAGGGGTTTACCTCCACAAAGCTCTCAGGGTCAAGTAAAGCTTCTATTCGCTCCCTCGCCGTCAATTTTCCCTTTTTATGCTGGGCTTCTATTTTATCTTTACCGCCTCCGATTTTGGCGCGTTCTCTAAGTTCTTTTAAATCATCTAACAACTTCTCAATCCGATCTCCCATGTGATCTACCCCGATTAAAACAAAGAAGGAATCTTCACCAAATCTGTTTGGTTAGTCTAAAATTGTCTTGGAAAAAATTTAGTGAGAGAAATTATAGGCGGCTCTCCTCCAACTTGAAAGCCTTCTTCCCCACCTAGTTACTTGTATGACACTATTTATTACACCTGCGTTTATGCTACGCGAATATAGAGCGCTAATGATCTTTCTATGCTTGTCTGCCTTGACCTTGTTGCTGACGGCCTCATGATTTATCTTCTCTGAAACTAGCAGAGCAGCAATGACTGATGCTATCCTTAATTCTTCTTCTCTGAGTTCCTCTTGAAACTTTGGAAGTTTCTCTGTCAAGAATGAAGTCGTGTAACTGCCATCTATAAATTCCCGTTCGTTTACTATCCTCTGGATTATTGGTATATTAGTTTTTATCCCCCCGATGAAGTATTCTGATACACTCCTTTTAAGTCTTTGAATAGCTTCCAACCTACTGTTTCCCCAAACAATCAACTTAGCTATTAGAGGGTCATAATATGGAGGGACCTCAAAGCCTTCGTAGACGTAGCTATCGACCCTTACCCCTATACCACCAGGCTCGTCATAAAATGTTATCTTTCCAGGTGATGGAGCAAAGCCCCTAGAGGGATCCTCAGCGATAATTCTAGCCTCTATTGCCCAACCGCGTATACTAATATCATCTTGTTTATAGGATAATTCTTCCCCGCTAGCTAACAAGATTTGTTCCTTGACTAAATCAACACCTGTAACAATCTCTGTAATACCGTGCTCTACCTGCAGCCTAGCATTTACCTCTAAGAAGTAAAAGTTACCCCCACTATATAGGAATTCAACGGTCCCAACACTATCGTATCCGACAGAATTGATGAATTTTAATGCAAGCTCACCCAACTCTTCTCTCTTATCTTTGCTTATAACGGGAGACGGTGTTTCCTCTATTAATTTTTGGTATCTTCTCTGAATTGAACAATCCCTCTCTCCGAGCCAGATCTTGTTTCCATACTTATCAGCAATAATCTGCATCTCAATGTGTTTAGCGTTTTCTATCACTTTTTCTATTATTAATCGCTTTGACCCAAAAGCATTATACGCTTCCTGCTGGGCAATTGGGAAAAGCCTTTCAAGCTCTAATTTATTTCTAGCAATCTTCATGCCTATGCCGCCGCCACCGTCTGCTGGTTTCAAAAGCACAGGAAAACCGATCTCCTCGACGAGATCTAAAGCCTTTGAAAGTTTCTCTATAGGTGTTAATGAACCAGGTATTACGGGTACGCCCGCTCTTTTAGCCATAACTTTTGCTTGCAGTTTATCTCCTGTTAGAGAGATAACCTCTGGGCTAGGCCCAATGAACACGATGCCATTCTTGTCACACATTCTAGCAAACTCTGCGTTTTCAGATAAGAAGCCATACCCAGGGTGAATTGCATCAGCACCTATCTTCGTGGCTATTTCAATTATTTTCTCCATGTTTAAATAACTAGCTCTTGGCTCGGAGGGGCCCAAATAATAAGCTTCATCGGCAAGTTTAACGTGAAGAGAGTATTTGTCCGCTTCAGAGTAAACACTTGCACATTTGATTCCTAATTCCCTACAAGCCCTTATAATCCTTATTGCAACTTCTCCTCTATTTGCTATCAAGATTTTCTTGAACACTCTTTCTACACCAAAAATTCTTCGCACACTAAAAAATCCAAAAAGCTTCTAAAAAGGGGTACATAACTAATATGATAATGCTTACCTCAATTGTTTTTACAATATAAATTTAACTATTTTCACTAAATTGCACTTAAACCCTATATTAACCCAATAATGTATATACATGCAAAACGAAGCAACTTATCGCACTAGAGATACTCAGATAAAAAGCAAAGAACACATCAAACAAATTCAGACTAAGAATTAGTGGCGCCGGGGGCGGGATTTGAACCCGCGAGGTGACAACACCACCTGCTCTCCAGGCAGGCCCCTTACCAGGCTCGGGAACCCCGGCTTTTGAATAATGCTTTTTCTATAGGAAAATTCTATAATCTGTTTGGGTAAATAATCTTTATAATTTTTGTCGTTTCCAACATTAAGCGAAATGTTTCCTAGAAAAACGTGAGGTGCTATTATGTCGTTAATAGATACCATAATCTTCGGTTTCATCTTATTTTTACCATTCTTCTTATTGGTTATTCTACCAACGATTCTCTCTTACATTTACGGTAACAAATCTCTTGAGAAAACGAAGTTGCTTTACACTAGCACTATTAAACATGCAGCAAAAAAACTCTTGAGAAAATCAAAGTTATCGATAAAAGAAATCGACAAACTAAATAGAGCATATATTCTAAGCGGAGACTTGGATATAACCGTGGAGCTAGGTTTAGTTGAAAGACGAACATATGCCTACTACTTTGCGAAAATTTTTGGGGGGATCCCTGACGCAGTTTTCTTGAAAATTAACTTGAATAAGATGCCACCAGCCATCCTCTACATGGTTTCCAAGAAGCGGAAAAGATTGATTGAAAAAAGCCAAAAATACATTTATGCATTGGATGAATTAAATCTAGGACAACTAAACAATTACTTTATCACCCTCTCTGATAACCCAAGGTTCGCCTTAAAGTACTTTGACAAAAAAATTATAACCCTCATAACAAAATTGAAGGATCATCTAAGCTACGTCATCGTAGACTACAAGTCCCCCCAAATCGAGATAAGCATGCAACTAAAAGATAAAGAAGTCAACATGGTCCACGATCTCATGCTTTTAGGAACACAACTAGCTAAGAGCGTCACAAAGGTAAAAGGAAAGGGAAAAGAAACCGACGTACTAGCATTCGTAAGGAAAGCACTTAGAGAAAAATAGCAAACCAAAAATGCGTTTTATCTACGCGAATTGAAATTAAATTTTAATTAAATTAAAATATTTTTGTTTAAAATTCAAATTAATAGGCGATTTAATCAAGCAACGAATCTCTAAACAAAGAATTATTCGCTTTCTTCTTGTTTCTCTTCACCCTTCGTGGAAGAACCTTCTGAAATCAGTATCTTATCTAATTCCTCAAGCACCGCCTTTGTTCTTTCTTCCTCCGCCATACCCAATATGTTTTCCAATAGCGAGTCTGTTAACAGTCCATAGTCAACCAAGAATGATAGGTCTTCGTAATCTATCTTCTTGTATTGGAGAAGTTTTGATCTTATTTGCTCTATCCTCATCTTGATAAGCTTCTTTAGTTCTTCTTTCTTCTTTATCTCGTCTTTCTCCTCCTCTAGTCGCCTTATCTTTCTCAACGTTTGCCTAATCTTCCTTCTAAGTTCTCTAAGCTCGTTGAGCATGTTTGTGAGTTCGTCAATCTCCTCTTTTAGCTTTATAACCTCTTGATGATAAGAATCCGCTTCTGCCTTGACTTCGTTCTTTTTGTTTAACAACTCGTTGAGTTTTTCTTTTATTTCGTTTCGCTCCTCTATGTAAATCGCAAGGGATTTCCTAATGGCACTCAAATTTAATCTTTCTTTCTCAGCCTCTCTCCTCATCCTAACTAGTTCTTTCCACTTCTCCTCTTTTTCCTTTAATTCCTTCATTATTTTAGCTAATCTCATTACTCTTTGGGTTAGCCTCTTTTCTATCTGGTCTGGCAGCGTCTGGGTTTGAAGTATCCACTCTAATCTCTGTATCTCTGATTCCAGTCGTTCTACCCGCTTCCTGTTGAATCCCCTAAATTCCTTCTTTAACTCGTTTACCTGAGCCTCCAGTTCTGAGAGTTTCTGCCTTATTGCTTGGCTTTCCTCTCTCTTTTGGGAGATAACTTGGCGTATTTCGTTCAACCTGCTTCTGAGTTTCTTGATGCTGCCTGATAACTCTTTAACTTCCTCATTTAACTTGTCTCGCTTACCCTTGACTTCCCTAAATTTCTCCACGAGTTCCCTACGGACCTCTACTAACTTATTTATATATTCTTCGATGTCTCTATATTTTTGATCTAGCACTTTCTGGTAGTTGCTTAGATCCTTCTCTATTAGCTCTTCTAAGGGCGCTTCAATAATCTCTTTTACATCACTTGGTAGCTCTAGAACATTCTTTATCTTGTTTTTTAACTCCTCCATAACGAAGCCTCTGGCACCAACTATTTTGCTTTACAAAAAAATGGATATTTATATCGTTTACCAAACAAAACTATTAAAAATATTTATCTTAACACATTGTTGATAGTTTACTCCAAATTTGACATGGACTTTCATTTATAAACTTAACTTTATTTAGATTCTCCTATAACTAATTGATTCATGTTTTTAAATATTTCACAAAATAAAAGACCCTTCGATGAACAAAACAATCTCCCCGAAAACAATCTTAGTGCCTAGAATGACAAAAACAAATACAGAAGTGTTCCAAAAAAATTATAAATGAAAACAGATAGTATTAGAAAAATGGGGTAAACCTTGGGCGGGTAGTCTAGCTCGGCTATGACGCCGCGCTTACAACCCAATTTAATTGGGGAAGAAACGCGGAGGTCCCCGGTTCAAATCCGGGCCCGCCCACCAATAAATCTATGTTCTCAGGTGGAATCCCTAGTGCTCAGTAAAGAGGTCCAAGTAAAATGGGTATAAAGCTTATACCAAATGAACCTGCTCTTCTAGTTGAAGGTACTGAAGATCGATTCATAGTAATAGCGGATTTGCATTTTGGTTCACCTATCTTCTCTGATGTAGCTACTTTGATTAGCTTTATTAATGAAGATTGCGAGCGTATGATTGAATTATGTTTTAGAAATAGCTGCAAAGAGTTGATTATTGCTGGTGACGTAAAAGAAACTATTAGTAAACCTTTACGATCAATATCGGATGCTATACAGTCTTGTTTTAAAAAAATATCAAATAACGACATAAACGTGAATATAATCTTAGGGAACCATGACGGAAACCTTGGATCGATAATAACCAATGGAGTAACATATCATAGAAACTTAATGGAGAAAGTTATAAATCCAGGTGAAAAATTGATTATAACTCACGGTCATAAAAAAATTAGGTTTGATAAATTGATAAATACTAATGTTGTTATCAGTGGACACATCCACCCAGGATACAAAATTGATGCCAAGTATGCGAGTATAACAGTTAAAGCATGGGTAGTGGTTGATTTGATTATTAATGGTGTAGGGATCAATTGGATAGTCTTACCATCTTTTAGCTCACTTATCAATGGCATAGCTGTAAATGATTTATCAGATAGCGAACTATTAACCATGTCACCATTCCCCAATGCTAATGAAGTTGAAATAACTGATAGAAGATATTTCTTGCTGGATCTCACTCCTATGTTCTGAAGAGGCAAATATAATGAGTAAACGCGAGAACATTTCAATGATTGATTCTCTGGAATTTATACACCCAATAATCAGAGATTCACTTAAAGAAAACGGGATAACCCACCTAAAGGAATTTCAAGTTAGGGGAGTAAAGGAAGGATTGAAAGGGAAAAACCTAATTATATCATCACCAACGGGCTCTGGGAAAACTCTAATCGGCGAAATAATCAGTGTCTCGAGGGTGCTCCTAAATAAAGAAAAAGTACTCTATCTTGTCCCATACAAAGCGCTAGCTGAAGAAGTAAAAGAAACCTTTTCTAAACGCTATCCATATATAAGAGTAGGAATAGGTACAGGAGATTATAGAGAGCTTCCAAATGACCTATTGGGCAAACGAAACGATCTACTCATTGTAACTTACGAGAAAGCTGATTCTATTTTAAGGGATTCTCCACCTTGGTTAGATAACTTGAAGTTAATAGTAATCGATGAGATTCATCTTCTAGGAGACTATGATAGAGGCCCCATTCTAGATATCATAATAACTCGCGCCCTTGAAAAGGGAATACAAATTATTGGTCTATCAGCAACAATTCCAAATCCAGAGGAAATAGCAAAATGGATGAAAGCAAAGTTAATCCATAACAATGTTCGACCTGTAAAACTACTTGAAGGCGTTTATTTAAGACAAGCTAGCAAGATCTACTTTTATGACCCAGACCCAAATACTCCTGAATACCTAATTGTCAAAGAGACAGAAGAAAGCAATGTGGATGAGTACTTAGAAGCGTTTAGGGATCAAACACTTGATTACCACATAAAATCCTTAAAAGTGACAAAAACCAAGAAAATCACGAGGGCGCTTAAGTCGGACGAATTCTCGAGGAAATTGGAGAAAATATTTCAAGATCAAATTGGTAAGGGAGCCATAAAGGTAGATAACGTGGAGAGATCTCCTCTCTCCGCAAGTATCCTGATGGCCTCTATTCTCGACATGGTTTACGACTTGTTCTACAAGATGAAAAATTATGGGCAAACATGGCAAATACTTATATTTAGAAAATCTAGAAAACTTGCACAAAGCACAGCCAAGAAGATTGTTGAAATGATGAAGAAGAGCGAGTTATATAGAATGTTTCCCGCGGCTAAGCAAGTTGCAATGGATCTAATTAATTCAGTAGAGGAAATAAATCCATTAACCGAGGAACTAGCAGAATACATTAAATATGGTGTAGCGTTTCATCATGCCGGCCTATCAAAAGAGGAAAGAAAAATAATTGAGGACGCATTCAGATCCAGAAAAATAGGCGTCATTGTGGCAACTCCTACACTTGCAGCCGGAATTAACCTACCGGCTAGGAGAGTAGTAGTCGAACACACAATGTTTAGCTCTAACTTTTGGGAGGGAAAAACGGTTATCAGTGTCGCCAGTTACAAACAGCGAAGTGGTCGTGCGGGACGCCCAGGACTTGATAGTGTGGGCGAATCAGTATTGATAGCCAAAAACAAGCAGGAAATAATAGAACTCTTCGAAAGGTATGTCTTTGGAGAAATGGAACCCGTAGAATCCTACTTGGGTGTTAACTTACCTACTCTTAGGGAGCAAATACTCGCATTAATTGTATCGGAGGGAGGCGGTAAAAAAGAGGAAATAACTCGTTTTTTCGAGAAAACATATTATTACTACAAAATTCAAAACAATGAATCGACTAGGGGGCTATTCGAAAGAAATGTTCTTAGGTCCTTGGAGGATTTACTTCGCTGGAATTTCATTGAGAAAGAAGATGAGCACTATCAACCTACACGAGTTGGTGTCGCTGTCTCCAAGTTATATTTGGACCCGCTTACCGCGACAACAATAATTAAAATGCTTACAAAGATAAGAACAATTGCTCAATTTGATCCAGTGACTGTATTCTCTCATCTCACAAAAACACCTGATGTTGCATACTATAGAATCAAAGCTGTAGCTTTAATCAGAAAAAGCAGCTTTATCCTTAATAGGCTACCTAGTGAATATCGAAATATCCTTTACGACTATTTTGGAGAAGACTTGTTGGATTTCCTAGCATACTATAGTTCGTCAAGATATAGGCTACAATTATCTGCCGAAGAGGAAATTGAAGTTGCTTCACTACTTCTAACAGCCCTACTTTTACAGTGGATAAACGGTATACCCATTAAGGACATACTTTCTGATCTAACTCCCACTATTGGTTCTGGTGACTTTATAGAGCTTGTAAGAACGGTTGAGAGACTATTATTTAGTTCAAGGGAGCTCGCTAAAGTTCTGAGAAAAGACAAGGATATAATTAATAAACTAGAGATTCTAAGAAAACGTGTTGAATATGGTGTTACAGAAGAACTATTGGAGTTAACTGCAATACCCTCCGTTGGACGCATTAGAGCAAAAATTTTATACGAAAACGGATACACATCAATAGAGAAACTCGCAAGAGCAAGCATAACGGTTTTATCAAGCCTACCAACAATCGGAGAAACAACAGCTAGGAAAATAATAGAATACGCTAGGCAAAGAGAAAAATTGAAATAGATTGTAAAAAAAATTAACTATTCAACTTATGGTTTCATTTATAAAAGAATACATGTTTTAGTAATATTCATGTTGAGATGTTGTTAGCAAAATTCGACGAAAGTCTAAGGGGTGGCAATATTGGCTATTTCCGACAGAGAACTTAGAAGGAGATTATTACAGGCAGTTAAGGAGATAAAGGAGAAATCTCCAAAAAGAAACTTCGTTGAATCCGTTGAGTTACAAATAGGCATTAAGGATGTGGACTTAAACAGACCTGAGAATAGATTTAGAACAAATATTAGACTTGCGTACCCCATCGCTACTAAAGACAAAATTGGGTTTTTCGCTGACGATGCACATGCAACAGCCCTAAAGAACCTTGAAACAGATGGAGAAGTCACCATTATAGATAGAGCTAAAATCGAGGAACTGAGATCTAATCCTAAAGCTGCAAAAAAGATCGCTAAAAAAACGAGAATATTCCTAGCCAGCCAATCCCTCATGGGGATTATCGGTAGATACTTTGGTAGGATCCTTAGCCCTAGGAACAAGATGCCTATCCCAGTACCCCCCAACGCCGACTTAAAAAGCGTTTTGGATGACGCGAAGAGAACAATCATGCTTAGACTCCACAAATCTCCTTCGATAAATGTAAAAATTGGAAATGTCAACATGAATGATGAAGAAATCGTTGAAAACGCAATGACGGTCATATCGGCAATTAAGGATAGATTACCTAAAGGATACAGGAACATTGGCAGCATCACGATAAAGACTACGATGGGTCCTCCTGTAAAGATAAGCTTAAAGGAAATGAAAAAGAAGAAATAAGATAAGAGGAGGGAGCAATGATGAGCGCAGGGCTTAAATATCAGAGAAAGAGGCCAATACCAAAACAAAAAATAGAGACAGTGGAGAAATTAAAGAAATTATTAAACGAGTATGATACAATTATCCTAATCGACTTCGAGGATCTACCGGCCAACATGATGAAAGATATAAGAAAGAAATTCTGGGGAAAAGCAGAGATAGTTATCGCTAAAAACACATTAGCAAGACTAGCAATAAGAGATGTCGCTAAGAAAAAGAAGAACCTCGAAAAACTCTTAGACCACTTACAGAGAATGAGAGCGTTTGTATTCACAAACGAGAACATCTTCGAAATCGCAAGAGAATTATCATCTATAAGGGAAAAACTACCCCCAAAGCCCGGGAAAATATCACCAGTTGATATTATCATCCCCAGAATGAACACAGGGTACAGAACAGGTCCAATAATGACAGACTTCAGATTAGCAGGATTACCCATAAAGATGATCGAAGGAGAAATCTGGATATGGGAAGAAACACACTTTGTGAAAAAAGGCCAAAAATTAACACCACAAGCAGCCAAAATCCTCTCACTACTAGATTTATCGCCATTCGAGGTTGGACCAAAAGTAATTGTTGGTTATGACCATGGTGAAGTTATATCAAGCGAAATACTATTAAAGCCCCTAGAGGAATATGAAGAGATGGTATCCAAAGCCTTCTCTCACGCTTACAATCTAGTAATGAACTTAGCAATACCAGTGGCAGAGTATGTACCACAGCAATTACAGTTAGCAATAATGAGAGCAATTAACGTGGCTGCGGAAGCAAACATAATCACAGACTTAACGGCGGAAATCATTTTATCGAAGGCCTTCAACCTAGGATTAAATATTGCCAAAGAAGTAATCAACGTTGATCCTAATGCACTACCAGAAAGTGTAAAAGAATTATTATCCAAAGCACCAGTAGCAACCACAGAACCAAAGGAAGAAAAGAAGGAAGAAACTCCAAAAGAAGAGAAAAAAGAGGAAGAAAAAGAGGAAGACGCAGTCTCAGGATTAGCTTCGTTATTCGGTTAAAAACATTAAATTTTTTATGCATTTTTTACAAGGTAAACATAAGTATATAGTTTGAGGGAGAAAAATGTCTGGAATGGAATATGTATACGCGGCCCTTATACTACACGAGGGAGGAAAAGACATATCTGCCGATGGTATTGTAAACATACTCAAAGCAGCGGGTATTGATGTGGATGAAACAATGGCTAAGGCTGTTGCAGCTGCCCTAGCAAAAGTAAACATTGATGAAATAAAGGAGAAAAGCATAGCAATGCCAGTTGCAGCAGCTCCAGCAGCACCTGCTGAGGCAGCAGAGGAGAAGAAGGAAGAGAAGAAAGAAGAAAAGAAAGAGGAGAAGAAGGAAGAGGAAGCAGCTGTAGCCGGTTTAGCTTCGTTATTTGGATAAAAGCAGTAAGCTAGGTGAAGAATTTGCCCAAGTTACCATTAACAGCGTTAAGGGATGCGCTAAATAAGAAAGTGAGGATAAAACTCAAGGATAACACATTATACGAGGGAATACTCATCGCATTAGATGAATTTATGAACGTAGCGTTAAACGATACAATTGAATTAGACGAAGAGAATCAACCAAAGGTAAGATGGGGTGTTACCTTAATCAGGGGCAACAACATACTTTGGGTTGAGTTAATAGAATAAAAATTTCATCAATTTTTATGGGGAAATTAATTAAACATTAATTTTTATTTAATTTCTGAATATTCTTAAACGACAGATTCAACACTCTCATAATTGCTTCTCTAAAACTTAAAATAAAAAAGAACGAAAAATGTTAACTCTAACAATTATCAGTTATAGTTTTAATGAGGAGGGCCAATAACAATACCCCAAAACAGGACAAAGGCTATGAATGAAGCAAATGTACCATGCATTAAAATTAACTTGATGGGAGCATCCTCTAGCTTAATGATATACCTAAAAGCGATAAATAATATGGCAATCATTAACGCCCACAAAATTAAACCTACTATAACATCCATCTGGAATTCCCCGCAAGTAAACCCTACAAGGGCTCCAAGGAATATCTTCAAAATTGCATAAATACCCTGCCAGAAATCTTCCCGAGGATTAGCACTTGGAGTATACATATTCAACACCAATATTTTTTACGATTCATATGGATTGGTGAACCGATATGACTCTTAACCCAATGACATCTCTTGATGTATTTGCTTTTTTCACTGAGTTTAAAAATCTCCTTCCATGCAAGATAGTGAATATTTACCAAAATAAAAATGTTTTTAACTTTAAACTTCGTTGCAAAGGAAAAGTCTTAAATCTGTTAATGGAGCCCTCCATTCGCGTTCACGCAACGTCCATCGAGAGATCTTGGGAGGCAACAAATACTGCAATGGTCTTAAGACGCCATTTGAGAAATAAAACCATAACTGAAATCAATCAAATTGAGTTTGATAGAATCCTTAAATTTCACATTTCAGGCGGATACTCCCTATATTTGGAGTTATTAAACCGCGGCAATCTTGTCCTAACAAAAGATGACAAAATCATATTCTCTACACGTTACGTGGAAATGAAGGATCGTTCAATAAAACCAAATCAACCATACATTCCCCCTCCAAATCCACCAGTTAATCCCCTTACCATGGATAAGGAGACCATATCAGCGAAGCTCAACGAAGCCGATATTATAATAAAATCACTAATAAAATTAGGAATCGGAAAAAAGTATGCCTTAGAGATACTCTACAGGCTGGGAATAAATGAAAAAACCCCACCGTTAAACTTGGAGAAATCAAAAAAAGAGATGATCATTGAAACTTTGGTGTCGATTCTAAAACAGATAAAAGAGGGCGAAATGCAACCAGTTGTTTACCTCGATCAAAATGATGAACCAATTGAGTATTCCCCTATGCCTTTAAAATTAATGGAGGCTATGTCGTATCAACAAAAAACATTCATGACATTTAATGAAGCCTTAGACTTCTATTATTCAACGTTAGAAGCAAAGAAAAGCGATGATGAACTCGATATAGAGAAAGAACTTGAGAAAATGAGAAAACGAATTGAACAACAAGAAAAGTTGATCAGCGAATACAAGCAAAAAGCCGAGAAGTATAGAACAATTGGAACACTTATCTACGAAAAATTACCAGAACTAAACGAAATCGTCGAAGTTATTCGAAAAGCTCGAAAAGAAAAAAACCTCTCGTGGAGTGAGATTTCAAAGAAGATTGAAGAGGGAAAGAAAGCAGGAATAAGGGAAGCCCAGTTAATTAAGAAGATCACAAAAAAAGGACAAATTATCATAGGTTTATCCCATAACATAGATATACAAGCCGATATATCTACAGATTTCATTAAATTGGCTGATGATTACTTTGAGAAAGCAAAAAAACTTGAAAAGAAAAGAGAAAAAGCATTACTTGAACTTGAAAAATCAAAACAAGAATACGAAAAGCTATCAAGCAAAAGAATAGAAATCAAGAAAGAAAAAGAAATAATCATAAAAATACCACCTAAAAAGTGGTACCATCAATTCAGATGGTTCTTCACAACCAATGGTTACCTCGTTGTTGCAGGAAAAGACGCAGAAAGCAACGAACGACTAGTTAAAAACTATATGAACGAGAAAGACTTGTTCTTACACGCTGAGATTCATGGCGCTCCAGCAACTATAATTAAAAATGGTAGAAATATTGATAAGACTAGCAACGATATCTTGGAAGCAGCTATCTTTGCTGCAAGTTACTCTTCTGCTTGGAAGCAAGGGTATTCCGCCATTGATGTGTTTTGGTGTTTCCCTGAAGACGTATCATTAACGCCTCCTTCTGGAATGTATCTAGCGAGAGGATCATTCATAATTAAGAGGAAGAATTATCTGCGTAATGTCCCCCTAAAATTAACTATTGGATTGAAGGTTTCAAAAACGGATGAGGGAGTATTCACTTACGAGGTACTTGTAGGCCCCCCAGAAACTATTAAATCTCTGTCTCTTATACACATCT
>JAGSHR010000113.1 GCA_029855985.1 Candidatus Njordarchaeota archaeon | reverse complement strand
TGTATAAGAGACAGTATTTAAACTTTACTCGAGCTTAATAATCACAAAAATAAACTTATTATAACTTTTTCGTCTAAAATTGTAAAAAATTAAGTTAAGAAGGGGATTTTGATGGTATTGGATTGGAAATTTTTCAAATTTACTTAAGTTTAAATTGGGAAAAGTGAAAGCCCTCCGTCTATTGTTATTGTTGCTCCGTTAATGTAGCTTGATTTTTCGGATGCGAGAAATGCGATTAGGTTCCCGAATTCTTCTGGTTTACCGATTCTCCCTAAGGGTATGCCTTGAGAAATTTCTTTTGATACCTCTTCTTCGCTTTTCCCCGTTTTCTCAGCTCTTATTTTTATGAGTTCTTTCACTCTATCGGTCATTATGTAACCGGGTGCCACATTGTTTATCGTCACATTTTTTCCTTTTACTTGGAGAGTTAATGTTTTCGAGAAGCCAGCTAATGCAAGTCTTAAACTGTTCGAGATTGTTAGGTTATCAATGGGCTGTTTAACAGTTACTGAGAGAATATTTATTATCCTACTCCAGTTTTGTTGGATCATGTGTGGTAAACTCAAGTTTATCAGTTTTATAGCCGACAAAAAGATTTGTTCAAATTGTTTGATCCAGTCATCATTTTTTATTTCGTTTGCGTAGCCTGGTGGCGGTGGAGCAGCGTTTGTAACTAGTATGTGGATTGTTCCGAATTCGCTTATAGCTTTTTCAATAACATTATTCATTGTTTCACTATCGTATAGATCTGCTACTACTGGTACAACCTCGGTTTTCGTTATGGTCCTTATTTTTTCTGATGCTCTCTTAATGTTTTCTTTGTTATTAGAGAATATGACTAGTTTCGCGCCTTCCCTTGCAAGTGCCTCCGCCGCTGCATACCCTAATCCCCTGCTTGCCGCTGAAACTATGGCTACTTTACCGTGAAGTCCGAGATCCATTTTTTCACCTTTCATAATGGTCCGTTTAAAAAGTATTCACAGTTTGTCAAGTAAAAATAGTCTTTTTGAAGCGTTTTACCCCGGAACTTCTTATTCTTTTAGAATCAGTTCAGTTTTCTTGAAGTTGTTTACGTCAACCAAACCTTTATCCGTTAATCTTAACTCGGGTATCACGGGTAGTGCAATCATTGAGAGAGTCATGTAGGGAGCTTTCATTTTCTTATCACTAATGCTTAGCCAGGCGTTTTCTAGTTCCTCGATTTCCTTGGCTACTTCTTCATAGGGCTTGTCGCTCATTAAACCAGCGACTTTTAGTTCAACTAATGCGAGTTGTCCCCCGTTTTTAGTGATAGTTATGCCTCCTTGGTAATCTATAAGGGTGTTAACCGCTAATGCCATATCTTCCTCGTTCACACCAGCTACAATCAAGTTGTGGCTATCGTGAGCTATCGTTGTGGCTATTGCTCCTTCCTTCACATGTAATCCTTTGATGAATCCTAACCCCATGTTTCCAGTACAGTGGTGTCTCTCGATAACAGCTATCTTTATTATCCCCCTCTTTAAATCTGGCTGTACTTCTCCATTTCTGACTTTAAGTTTTTCAATTCTCCTTTTAGTTACAATGCTTCCCTCTCTAACTTCTATAACGTTCACTTTAACTGTTTCTTCACCGTATTGAGAGTTCACTTTAACCTTGAAATCCTCCGGTGTTAATTTTCTTTTCACTTTAACAGTTTCTTTAGCGTACCTTGGAATTTCGGGCTCTCCTCTCTCAATTAACAGTTTACCATCACTATAAACAAGTTTCCCATTAGCGAAAACGCTCAGCACAGTGAAGCTTTTCAGATCTTTTAAAACAACTACGTCTGCCAGTTTACCTGGGGCAATACCCCCAATGTCCACGTCCATTTTGAAGTGTCTAGCGGTATTTATCGTTGCCATTTGTATTGCTTTAATCGGGTCAACTCCTTCTTCAACTGCTCTTCTCAGAATGTAATCCATGTGGCCTTCCTTTATGAGATCCAAAAGGTGTCTATCATCGCTAACGAGCGAAAAGTTAACTGTGTCCAGTTTGTACTCTGTTACTGCTTTTATGACCTCACTTAGATCCTTCCAAGCTGAACCCTCCCTTATCATAACATGCATTCCTCTCCTAGCTTTCTCAATCGCTTCCATTGCACTTGTTGATTCATGGCACGATGTTATCCCAGCAGATACGTACGCTGAAAGTTTTTCTTCGAGTTCGGGAGAAGCATAGTGCCCCTCGATTACTTTCTTTTTCCTAAGAGAGATCTTTATTTCCTCCATCATTTTACGGTCTCCGCTTATAACTCCAGGATAATTCATCACTTCTCCTAGAGCCACAACTTCATCAAGATCCAAGAGCTCCTCTATGTCGCTCGGATTGAGCTCTGAACCCGATGTCTCAAATTCACTTGTCGAAGCGGGAACACACGAAGGAACTGCTATAAAAACCTTCAACGGAGATTTTCTGGCATTTTTAATCATTAACTTAACTCCTTTAACCCCTAAAACGTTAGCTATCTCATGGGGGTCCGCGAAGACCGATGTGGTTCCTCTCCCTATGACCACCCTAGCAAACTCTGACGGAATTAACATGCTACTTTCAATGTGTATGTGGCCATCCAAAAATCCCGGTACCACGATAGAACCTTTTAAATCAATGACTCGGGTTGCCTCCCCAATTAAGTGGTCAATCTTTTTGCCCACATGGGCTATTCTCTCCCCTTTTATTGCAATATTGACTTCTTCCTGGATCTCCCCACTATATACATTAACGAGACTAACATTTTTTAGAACGAGATCCGCCTTAATTTTTCCAGTTGCAGTGGCAATTAAATCTTCAAGAACCTCCCAAAGGGGCTTATAATACATGTTAGACACGTTCGTGAAGATATAGGTTAATACATATCTTTGATTTGACTGATAAAAAAATAATCACAGTTAAAATTCAAGGCAAGACACAAAATTACCGTGCTTTTAAGATACTACTCGAACATGGAGGTATTAAAAAGCTTTCAAAAAAAATTATTATCTACTTTTGTGCTAATGGTAAATATAATTATACTATAGACCCTAAGAATTAATATATGGTATTCCCTCAGTAGGAGACACTAAATTGAAATAGAAATCGATCCATTTGTGAAAAGTCTATGTTCTTGTCTTCCTTAGTTTAAGTAAGTGTGTTCCATCGCAACTTGGGGCGTTAAAATAGGCCCTATCTAATAGGTTTTCTCTGCATGTAGCATATGATAAACCTCTTTTTCTTGCTTCATCAACAACTGGGAATAAGATTTTCTTTCTGAATTCTAGGGGCGCATAGGCGTAGGACAGTCTTAACTTTCCATTGGGGTAATAGAGTTTCATCCATTTTTTCTCTAATTCTGGAAAAGCATTAACCATTCTCTTGAAGTTGTCTGGCTTCGCCTTATATGTTGAAGTTACAACATGCTTTGCCCCAATTGACGCTACAGCATCCACTATTTCCCTCAGTGATTCCTCGTCATCGTTGAGGTAGGGGATTACTGGGTCAACTCTAACGGAAAACGGTATTTCAAGTTCTCCAAGTCTTTCGAGAGCTTTAACCCTATCCTTCGGTCTTGGGGCGAATGGTTCTATTTTTCTGGCTAAACTGTCGTTGAGCGTTGTGATTGTTACACTGACTACAATTGGGTAATTTTTGATTATGTCGATGTCTCTTATAAAGATGTCGCTTTTGGTTGTGATTTGGACTCTAAATCCATTTTTTACTAGTAATTCTAGCACTTTCCTTGTTAATCCAAGTTTTTTCTCTATTGGAGGGTATGGGTCGCTTGATAGGCTCATGTCTACTGGCAGTCTCTTGTCTGCTTTTTCTATATCTTTTTTCAATCTGGTTAATAGTTTTATTTTTGGCGTGCTTTCTTTTAGCCCGATGTATGAGGTGGTGTAGCAGTATAGGCATTTGTGGCTGCAACCTGTGTAGGGGTTAATGGTGTATTTAAGTGGACACGTGCAGAGTGGGCTATTCCAAGGATCAAATTTCCTTAGAATTTGACCCAAAAAAATACACCGGTTTTATCTCGTTTATTTATTTCAACCAACATTAGTTTTGATTAACTTGCTTTAAAAAAATTTCTTCGGTAGAACTTATAGTTTTATTCATGAGGCAAATAGACGCTAGCATGTTTTCAAGCGGTGGGGAATAGAAGTCAAGAGTGTTGAAACAAGTTCTAAAAAGGGGATCACTATTTTTTGATTTGCTGTAGATCTCCTTTAGGAGTCCTTGTGTAAACATATGAAGAAAATTTCATTAAACAAATTTAATTAAATTATAATACAGAATCCGACCTAATGCAAAGCAGATGAAAAAATGCAACAAAACATAGTCCTCTTAGCCATCCTCTTATCGAACTCGAGAACCACCCTTAATAAACCGAAAGAATGAGTTAATTGTCTCGTCAATATTTCAGCTCACTAATTTTATACAATATCTTATGGAGAATAATTAAAATATAAATTCTAATTTATTTTTTTGCTATTCATAGTTATTTATGGTTATTTATTGATTTGAAAACGGTGTTATATTATGGTTAGGAAGCTAAGAGTGGCTTTTGGAATGATTGATGATGAGAATCTCATCAAGGGGCACTTTGGTGATTCGAAGTTCTATTATATAGTTGACATCTATGAGGATGGAAAGCACGAAATAGTAGAAAAAAGGATAAATGAGGCGTCTGAGTTAGAAGAGCATGAGAGCCATCATGGGGATCCTAACAAGTTTAAGGCGGTTATATCTCAACTTCCCGACGTGGATGTTCTCGCGGCATTCGTTATGGGGCCAAACATAAAGAGGATTAGAGAGAAAAGCGATAAAGTGCCTTTTTTCACGAAAACCACGGATTTTAATCAAGCATTACAACGCGTCAAAGAGCACTTTGAGGAACTCTATGGGATGGTCATAGAGAAAAAGAAGAAATTCCAAGAAGTGAAGGGGCAGTGACATAATCAATTAATTTTATATATTCTACCTAACGTCACTATAAAAGGATTATATTCACATCTTAAAATTATAAAGCACGTGTTACACTTCTCATTGACCTACTCCTCCCGATAAATCGGGAGGATTCTTTGGGCACCATCACGGATTCTCAGGGGGCAGAGGGGGGTTACCCCCATCACAGTGTTCTCTCCGAGGCCTACGGTGTCATCAGCGGGCCTAGGCTTAATCCCCCAGCCTAAGC
>JAGSHR010000176.1 GCA_029855985.1 Candidatus Njordarchaeota archaeon | reverse complement strand
GCCAAAGTCATAGTCTGGAACACGCTAATAATGGCAAAACAAGCACTAAAAACTAATCTATTGGCAATAGGCATTTAAAAGACAAGAAAAAATAATTATTTGACGAACCAGTTTAGATTTAATAAAAACAATAAAAAACGTTCACAGAGAAACAAAATCCTCCTTCGAGACTTCGTAAATCTTGTTAATTTGAACTTCACCATTCCTGCCAAAACCCTTGAAAATTATTAACTTGTTTAAAAGACTGGGCATATCTAAGGACCCAAAGTAAACTGCAGGATACTCACCAGATGGATCAGATATGAGTAACCTGTAAACCTTCTTAATAACTGGTTCGACGGATCCATGGATTGGACAAACCCAATCCGAGTCGACTAAATCTAGGCTCCTGCCACACTCTGGACAGGTAAAGTACTCTGAGACTTGCTCATCAATTACAACTGCTTTGATAATACTTGAACCCGGTTTATCCATTATTTCCCTTATATTATTAGCGAAAGCAGGTTTCAACATATGAATAGGCGGTAATGTATCCTCATCCAACGGGATTATCTCGGATTTTTCGGTGACCTTAATCATTGTGTACTTGGTCAATTTTACTCTCGTATAATTTTTAATCTCAACGGGCTTATCTTCCAATTCCTTAAGCGTTGAGATGTGGTCCTCGCCGAATGCTACACACAAGTATTTTGCGTCCTCATTAACTAGAGTAAATAAAACATAGGGTGTTTCACCGCTCGCTGATGAGGAATACTTTACTGGTCCCACGTCGAGTATTCTGCCCCTTATTGGTGGATACATTAAAACTGAAGTGTCTACCCCCAACTCCCTTGCAACTATTATTGCCGCAGCCCTTTTAGTAACCATGCCTTTACTTTTCTCGTAAACTCTCTCAACGAGATTTTCAAATTCCTCTCGAGCAATATCAATATTAGAGTTCACAAGTTCCCAAATATCCTCGTAGTTCGACGACATTCACATAGCCCTAAACAATTTTTGTGATTTGATTCAATATCATATTAATTATAAATTAGAACTGCTTTAAATATAATTGAAATTTCACCAAAAACTTCCAAGACAATACTCCTTACTCATTGAAAAATTAAAGGGATATTAATGGTGAACAATAGTAATAAAAAGTCACCCTATGACATCCTGGGAACCTGGGGAAGCGAATTAGCAGATAAAAAGATTTTATTATGCGTAACAGGAAGCATCTCCGCGTATCGAAGCCCAGATCTAGCACGTGCACTAATTAGACATGGAGCAATTGTTATCCCCTGCATGAGCCAAGGGGCAGAAAAAATCATTCATCCCTTCACTCTTCACTGGGCAACCGGAATCAAACCTCTTAGAGAGATAACAGCGGAAATGGAGCACTTAACTCCCCTTTATGAAGACATCGACTTAGTGCTTGTAGCACCAGCAACAGCGAATATCATAGGGAAAATAGCAAATGGTATCACGGATGATGTGGTATCAGCCACATTATTAACAGCAATGGGAATGAATAAACCAATTATAATTGTCCCAACAATGCATGAAGTAATGTACGAGAGCCCCATCCTCCAGGAGAACAAGAAAAAACTAGAGAGCCTGGGCATAAAGTTTATAGAGCCTATTGTTGTAGAAGGAAAAGCTAAAATCCCTGACATAACCGAAATCGTGGACCACGTGATCAAAGCTGTTTACAGTAAAGACATGAAAGACTTGAAAGTGTTAGTTACAGCAGGTCCAACCCTAGAATATATTGACCCAATTAGAATCATAACAAACAAGAGCTCTGGTAAAATGGGAATAGAAATCGCGAGAAATGCCTGGTACAGGGGAGCAAAAGTATACATAGTTTGCGGCAGGTGCAAAATAAAACCTCCAATGTACATTGGGGAGCTAATTCAGGTAGAGACAACAGAGGAAATGTACAACGCAACTAAGGAACTCTTGAAACGCGATAAGATAGACATTGTAATTGCTACAGCCGCAGCCGCAGATCTAAAACCCGAAAAAACATCAACGGAAAAAATAAAGACAGACTCGTTGAGAAATGGATTAACAGTGAAGTTCAGTTTGACCCCAAAGATAATAGATATGGTTAAAGAAGTGTCACCTGAAACGATGCTCGTCTCATTTAAAGCAGAGTATGGTTTAACAGAGAAAGAATTGATCAATAGAGCTTATGAGAGACTAAAAACATCAAACTCTGATATTATAATCGTAAACGACGTTTCAAGGAAAAATATCGGCTTCGACTCCGATGAAAACGAAGTTTACATAGTTAACAAAAACAAAGAAATTATTAAAGTACCTCGTGCTAAAAAAAGAGAGATCGCCAAAATAATTTTAGATTATATTACTCAAATGCTAGGAAGGAGTAAAAATGAGTAAAACTGAATCATTAAAAATAACCGCGATTCAAACGAGATTAAGAGAAGAGTTAAAGGAAAGCTTGGACTCCCTAAGCTTAATGTTCTCTTCGATGCCCCTAGAGACGCAATTGGTCGTTCTACCAGAGAGTTGGCACATTTTAGGGATAATAAAGAAGGTCAATGAACTAATAGAAAACTATGATAACATAATAGAATTCTTATCCGAAAAAGCAAAAGAAGTAAACGCTTACATAATTGGGGGCGCACTTTACAAGACCGAAGACCGAGAGAAATACATTGTCGCTCCCATAATATCCCCGAAAGGCAAACTGTTAGGAGAACAATACAAAATAAACCTATTCGAGATCGAAAAAGAATACTTCAACACAAAACCAGAATTCAAAATGCTAAAGATTGGAAACGCGATTGTGGCTACAATGATATGCTACGACGCAAACTTCCCTGAAATAGCCAGATTATTAGTTAAAAATGGGGCCGATATAATCGTGAACCCCGCTAGGATTGTTTCTGGGGGAGAAGACATGTGGCACATTTACCTAGCAGCAAGGGTACTAGAGAACAGAGTGCCCATAATTGGATTAAACACGTATTACCCTGGACAATACAACGGACACTCCATAGCTCTAATCCCAGAAAAGACTCATTTAGGCATCGTGAAACCAAGGATAATAGAGGAATTTGAGAGAGGTGAAAAAACCAAACTAATAGAGATCAACTATTCTACATCGAGGGGTTTAAGGAATAAGAGGAAAACTGAAATCCGAAAGTTAGAAGAAGTATTAAAAACAAGCTTTCAAATTAACTTAATCCAATGAGGTGAGCCTCACAATGGAGATAAGAGTCCCCATCGGCAAGAGAAAAACAAAAAAATTCACAGTACGGGAAGAACACCTCGCCAGTTTTTTGGGAAGCGGGAACGTGAACGTTCTCTCAACACCCCAAATGATCGCGTGGATGGAAAACGTATCCCGAGAACTACTCGATGAGTACATGCCCAGTGGATACACTACAGTCGGCTACCACGTAGACATTTACCATTTAAAACCAGCCCCTCTCGGCAGCGAAGTAGATGTCACGGCTGAAATAGTCAGTCAAGAAAAAAGAAAAATAAAACTAAAAGTGAAAGCTAAAATGAAAGAAACAATAATTGGAGAAGGATATCACGAGCGATACATAATTAACCTAGAGAGATTTGCAGATAAAAACCAAAAAATAGAGAAAAAATAGTGAACTAAGGAATGTTTAAACTATGTGTTCTGGAAGAATCGAGTAACCAAATATAACAGTTAACACAATGGACACCAGTATCCCCGTTATAACGTCACCTAAAAGAAGCACAAAGAACACCAATGAGAAAATAAAGAATATCACTGTCACTGTCGCATCAAACACATAAACAACTGTAGACCTCGTGACTCTAAATTCCACCGCTATATGCCTCAAAAGAATAATGCTCACCATCAATAGAATTAAGATGTACAAGGATATATCCGTCAA
Source organism: Candidatus Njordarchaeota archaeon (assembly GCA_029855985.1). The sequence continues at coordinate 1,754 of JAGSHR010000176.1, read as the reverse complement.
CCTAGTCAACTGCAAATCAAAATAGTAAACCAAGTTATATGCAATCACTAAAACAGCGGCACCATATAAACCATAAGCCAAGCTCTTAAGGATCCTATGATAAGCCCTAACAATTGCTGGGAAAAACACTGCCAGCGAAATAATAAAGTAAGTAAATTGGGCGGCCTCTGATATACCAGTACTCCTAATCAACGCCACAACAATAACTTCCACGATAGCAAATGTCATGAATTGCACGATCAAATTTAACCTCCATGGCCCCTCGAGAGAACTCTTAATAATCTCATCCAATTCATCCTCTGTCGCGGCAGAACTCACCATATTTCTCACCTCCCAATCATAACTGCTGCACCACCACCTCTCGCAACTCTCCACATAGCGATCCTCTCAGCGTGCCTTAACCTCCAACCAAGACTCCTAAGCATAACGCCCCTAATAATTCCAGCAAGCAAGTTTGGATACGGGATATTCTGGAACTCTATGTGGTTATAACCACCCTTCCTGTATTTTTTAATTGGTCTCAAGAAGGATGTCTTAACTTTGCCATCATCCTCAGATTTTTTACGCTTTTTTCTCTTCTCCTCAAGTTTCTTTTCCTTCTCTTCCTCCTCTTTAATCTCTAATTCCTCTTTAGGCCCCGTGTATATAACAATCACATTCCCTATGGGAACCGGTGCAAACAAACTATACAACCTCTGGAAAGGCGTTATCTTCACTCTAACATCCCTAATTTGACCCCTGGAAATCCTGCCTTCAAAACCGCCACCAACGTGCTCAACAAATATTATACCACCCTTCTCCCCCACCACGACAGTGTATATTTGCTCACCAAAAGTCCTAATAAACCTCAACAGCGCTTCAGCAACGACAAAAGCATAAGCAATAATGAAAATAAAGAACAAATCCAACGAAACAACATCCCCCAACGCAGAATTAAACTTATCATACAAACCGAAGCTATTAGTGTAAACCAAATAAACAAAGACAACTGCTAAAATAATAATCGAACCAGGAATCAACAACAACCACGGCCTAGTCAAAATCAAGTGCTGGTAACTCCCATAAAGAATTCTATCCCCAACGAGAACCCTCTTCGCTTCCTCATACTTCTCCTCACTCATAAACAAAAAGCCTTCCTTAAACTCATACCTACTACCCTTCTTAATCACTAGATCATTCCTTTCCATAAATTCTATAGCTTCATCAATAAAATCTTTCAACTCAGGCTCAACAGCGAGCTCCAAATCCTTCCTAGTAAAAGGCCTACCGAAAAACTTCGAGTAAGCCTCCCTAACAATCTCAATAACCTCAGGACGCCCCGCTTGGTTCCTCCTATAACCAATAATAAAGAAAACAATGAAACCAACGAGAGCTAAACCAACCAAATGCTCTAACGGCGGAACAGGCATAAAACAACACCAAAATAACAGAAAACACAGCAACAAAACTATAAAATATAAAACCAGAAAAAAACAATATAAATATAACTTTAAAATTGGCCTTATTTCATATTTTCTCTTTCTTTTATCCATGTTAGACGGCTTTTGACTTGAATTCGTCTAACTTGTAGCTTAGTGAAGGTGGGGGGAGCCTTTTAAAGGACGTATTACTTAGATAATACATCTAAAGGGGCTTCTAGGAGACTCCCCCCATATGCAAGTATGGGATATTGACTATATAAGTATTGTGTTAAGTGTTTTTAGGTTAGCTAAGTCTGTTGGCTTTAAGCTGCCTGTTAGACGGGGTCCAAAAGG
>JAGSHR010000261.1 GCA_029855985.1 Candidatus Njordarchaeota archaeon | reverse complement strand
TTTAACAGCTGTTATTGCTTCATCATAAATCTTTCTTGCAAGGTTCTTAGCGTATTCTATTGCGCCAGTTTTCTCTATTAACTCTATACCCTTTAGAATCTCGTCTTGAGTCTTTTCCCTGTTTGGATCTAGGAGTGACATTAAAAATTCCTTTTCTTCACCCTCTAACTTTGACAGGGCGTAGAGGATTGGAAGTGTCTTTTTACCCTCTCTTAAGTCGCTTCCCTTAGGTTTTCCCGTTTTCTCCTCCTCTCCTACGAGACCTATCACGTCATCGATTATTTGGAAAGCTATACCGATTTTCTCCCCAAATTCCCCGAGGTAATCAATGTATTTTTCCTCGGCTTCTGCAACGATACCTCCAAATCTCGCTGAGGTTTTGATTAGAGAACCCGTTTTCTTGTAAATCATTTTATAATATTCCTCAACGGGGACCTCCTTTAGTTTTTCAAAGCTCATGTCATATGCTTGACCATCACATAATTCTATCATGGTTCTTGATATCTCACGTATAGCTCTGACAATAACTTTAGGATCCGCGTCTGCGTTTGAGATTAAATCAAAGACCTTTGCGAAAAGATAGTCTCCTGCTAGAATGGCCATTGGTACACCCCAAACTACGTGAACTGTTGGAACCCCTCTTCTTATTTCGTCATTATCCATGATGTCATCGTGAATCAAGGTGAAGGTATGTAGCACCTCTAAAGAGGCGGCAAAAGGTATTACCTTTTCAACATCATCTTTGAAAACTCTATACGCTGTAACGGCCAAATAGGGGCGTATTCTTTTGCCTCCCCCTTTGATATAGTGAATGCTTGCCTCATATAGCTCCTTGTGCATATCGTCTATATTGCTTAAAATAAACTCATCGATGATCTTGGCGTTTTCCTTTATTTTTTTTAGAGTGGCTTCTACATCCAATTTTCCTACCTCACTAATTTAATATTTCTACTTTCTAGCCAGTATTTGAGAGGGGGGAATATAACTATTGGTTTCTCCCTCAGTTCATAAATATTTTTTGCCCCCGTTAAAAATACAACGTTTTTTATCTCGTGAAAGACTAACTTAAGAAAGCGCTTTAAGTTCTCTTCACCCCCAGACAATGCCTTCAATATTGGGCGAGCTAATCCAGCAAAACTTGCACCTATTGCTATGGCTTTTGCTACATCTACGCCATCTCGTATGCCACCACTAGCGATTATTTCAAATTTATCGCCAACAGCTGCTTTCACTTCCATTATGCTAGCAGCCGTGGGGATTCCCCAGTTCCAGAATTTTTTCCCTAGCATCATTTTTAATTCCTCATTTACCTTCTTTGCTCGATACACCTCTATGGCGGACCAACTAGTTCCTCCAAGACCAGCTATGTCGATTGCTTTTATTTCTGTTTGTTTTAACATTAAAGCTGTTTCATAGGAAATTCCGGCGCCTGTTTCCTTCACTATAATTGGGATCGATAGTTCTCTAGATAAGTAATCTATTCTCTTTAATACTCCTTGAAAGTTAGTGTCACCTTCAGGTTGTACAGATTCTTGAAGTGGGTTTAAGTGGATTGCAAGAGCGTCAGCTTCAATCATTGAGATTGCTCTAGACACTTTATTGATGTCGTATTCTATTATTTGGGCGGCTCCAATGTTCCCGATTAGAAAAATATTGGGGTCAACGTCTCTTGCTATTCTAAATGTCCACTCCACACTGGGATCCTCGATAGCTACTCGTTGACTCCCTACCATCATGGGTATATCAAGTTCACTTGCAACTCTCGCTAATTTCTCGTTGATTTCACCGCCTCGTTTGGTTCCTCCAGTCATTCCCTCTATCAGTACTGGTGCACTAAATGTTCTCCCTAATAATTTTGCTTTAATCGATATGGTCTTCATATTTGTTTCTGGGAGAGACATATGGATTAGGTGTATTGAGTCGAACCATGTTGCAATTTTGCTTTCTACATCTTCGTTGAGTGCTATATCAATGTGTTCGTCTTTTCTATTGTGTATTAAATTTCTATTTTCCTCGGGCATTGGTCAAACCTACTTGTAACATTAGTTTTTCACTGGAACTTATTGATTTTATAGAGAGTTTTCATGGTATATCAACCTAGTGTTTCTACTTTAAATTTGCCCTTATTTTACTTATATAATTGGGCGTCAGTAATTTTGCATTGATTGAAGCAAGTTTAAGATGTCTAAACTTGAGGCTTATTCAAAATCTAAACTTCAACATTAAACAGCTTATGTAAAGTAAAATATGGGAACTTACTACGTCTCCTAGGCTTTTCTGAATGTTTTCAGCCACTTATAAGCCTGTTTTAGGCTCACATAACCAGCTATAGCCTTCCCCTCCTTCCTCAAACGTCCGCCTCTACAGTGAGGGCAAATGACCCCACTCATAGCTACACCGAAACCAAATTAGACTTACGGATACCGCAAACCCCCTGCCAGTAATCATACAATAAGCGAACTTCGGGAGCCATACAAGGCAAAAGCAAACACCTAAAAAATCATTAAAAAACAAGCAAAATAAATCAATTTTTTCAAGGTGGCGATATCAGTCGAAATAATAACGCTATCACTCAAGATGGACCGCAAGACAACTCGGTATACGGCTAATTTATCTACCACCATACTCACCAGACCTAAACCCAATAGAATACCTATGGCGAGACCTAAAGAAAAACCTAGCCTTCAAGACAATCGAAGAAAAAGAAGAAAAAGCCCTAGACGTGTTCTACAACCTCGCAGCAGACAGAAAATACACCTACACAAAACACTGGCTAGAAAGATACGGCAAAATAATAGGCCACCTAATAGCCATAAAACCAACCTTAAAAACAAAGGAGATAAAGGCAAATTTAAAGTAGAAACACTAGTGTTCGTGTTCTTTGAATGTTTGTAAATTGTTTTTAAACCAATAGGAACTCTTTAATATTAACTTATTGTTTTACTTAAGTCGTTTGATTTGCTAAATGGGGTTCGGGAATGATCAAGGGGCTCATAATACTGGATAGAGATGGTAATATATTGCATTCAACAGATTTTGTGGGTTCGCAAGAGAGAAAACAAATATTTTCTCTCATTATAAATACTTTAACTTCCCTTTTCGCGGAGACGTTTGATAAGAAACCATACTATTTAAAGCTTGTTAACGAACACGTTTACATTGGTGACGGTGAAAATGTTATTTGTGTTGTAATAAGCGATAGTGAAAATGATAGATTAAGAGATATCGCAAAACAGATTGCGAACATCATTAATGGGAATATTGTATCGAAAATAGAAAAAAGTAAACCAGAAATATCAGACGAGTTAGTTTTTACCTCAGTTATTGATTCGTTTTTACTCGAATTTATAATGGAGGACATCACTGAGACAATTTCCAAACTTCCAAAGGATCTAAAAACAACTAAAACTACAATAAAGATAGGGCAAAAAAAGAGTATAATGTCAAACAAAGCAAGGAAAATGTTTCTTTCGGTTATGGAAAACGATATGGATAATGTTTTAAACGATATTCTAGATGGGAAATTTAAAACTGCTTTCAACAGTTTAGATACCGTCATGAGCGGTTCCTATAAAAACTTCATTAAGCCCCTGCAAGCAAAAGTAGGCATCATTTTAAATATGTTTTCCATAAACTCTCCAGCACCATCTCTATCAGATCTAGAAAAAATAATTGAGGCAATAGAAGATCCACTATTTAAGAAAATTTTGTGGTTAGATTACTCGCGTTTAATCTCTATAGGTAACCAAAAAAAGATAGATGAAATTTTGGAATCAAATAGGGAACTCATAGAGGCTGCACTAAAAGAGGGAAACACATCAGCTTTAATATGGGCAATCTTGTTGAGCCCAGCAAAAAAATCATGGGTATTGGACCACGTTTTGGAAATCTTTGAGGACAAATCCGATTTATTTTATTGTGTAAATCTAGCTGAAAAACTTGGGTTTGAGGTAGATTGGATAGGTGAAAAAAATGAGGTAGACGTTCTGTCAGAACTCGGGGAGATTTTAATGTACGTCACTGGGGAAAAGTGCGAGAAAAGTTCTGCAAAGGCGGCAGTGTTATCCGTATATCTTAAAGCTGTTGTAAACCTTCTAGCCTCTGAAAAAATATCAAAAACCACATCAAGATCAATATTGAGGAAGGCGATCGTTTTATTCGATAAATTAAAGGGCGATGTTTTATCAGGAGAGAATGTATATCTCAATTACAAAATAGAGTCAATGTTTCATGTGTATAATATGCTCTACCCTATAGGACTTGAATTAAACGTTGACCTTCCAGATTTAAACACTAACTATCTTAAAAACGAGATCGAAGAACTTGTTAATTCCAACAATGCAAATAGGGGTGAAAGAGTATCTTTTATGAAGTACCTTCCTGGGCTGATTTCATCACTAATTAGAGTTTACGTTGATAGTGGCAAGTATCCAGAAGATCTCTCATTACTTCTAGCTTCCCTGTCCAAAAACTTAAACAAGATTTTGCTGGAACGAGATAAGGAAGCGTTTTATTTGGCTATCATGGGGATCATTGACGGGTTGAGCTCAATAGCGATAAGAATAACTGACGAGGATCTAAGAAGGGCGGTGTTATTGCACCTATATAAACTAATGCTCTTCATTGACAAGAGTCTCTCAGTTGGGGATTCTCCATATAGGTTATATTACCTCCTAAAGGCTATTAAACTAGGGATAGAGTATGAAGAAAAAAGTGTTATTAAGGAGACAATTGATAAAGTGGAGGATTTAAGTAGGCATGAGAATTCAATAATTGGTGAACTTTTAGTATCGGTTTTCTAAAAAATAATTAATTTTTTAGTTTTTTATTAACCAAATTCCTTGAGCGACATGGAAGTTATTGATTAGTGTACTCTTTGAAGTCGTCTGGAACGAATTTAAACCCGTATCTAACGATTCCTCTATCACCATCTTCGTATGTTCTTCTTACTGTGGCTCTAACCCGCATTCCTTCTTTCAATTCACTTAATTTAACATCTACAATCTGAGCAATTACCCTAGTCCCATCATCGAGTTCCACGAGACCTACAATGTATGGTGAAAATTCTGAGAATTCTCTAGGGGGGTTCCTAACAACACTCCAAGAGATTAACTTGCCACCGTGAGGTGGATAGTATTCTTCCATTTCAGTCGAACCACACTCTGTGCAAACTTCCCTTGGTGGGAAGAATGTTTTTCCACACTTCTTACATTTGCTTCCCTTTAGGGACAAATAAACTGGGATATTTCTCCAATATGCGGGTACGGATTTAGACATTTTAATCCCTCCTTGAGAATAAATTAACAACGGCGGAGCTAGCTATTCCGCTTATAGTAACGGATAAACCGTATTTAGCCCCATCAACTTGGTTTGAGCCGGCCTCACCAATCAGTTGTTTATATATCTCGACAGCTTGGTAAACACCTGTTGCTCCGAGAGGGTCACCCCTTGCTTTAGACCCGCCAAACGTGTTTGAGGGGATGCTTCCTCCATCAATATTTAGTTGTCCATCACCGAGTAATTGATGTCCAGCGCCTTTTTCTGCAAAACCGAGAGCCTCTAACTCAAGTACGCCCATTATACTGGTTGTATCATGTAACTCTAACACGTTGATGTCTTTATGTGAGATATTTGCACTCGTGAATACATCTTGTGCAGCGTCATTAACAGCTCTTAGAAAGAGGGGGTCTTCCCTCTCATAAACTCTGTACTTATCTGTTCTAATCGAGGATCCCTTAATTATCACATCCCCATCTGAACCCGATAGGACAAGTGCTGCCGCTCCATCGCCTCTCCCAGCGATCTCCAGCATTCTTAGTGGATCAGCGAACAAAGGTGATTTCAATACTGACTCTATTTTTGTGGGGAAGGGGTACATGGCGTGGGGTGACTTAGCAGCGTGATTATGGGAAACTACGGACATCATTGCTATGTTTTCGTGAGGTGCATTATATCGGCTCATGTACATTCTAGCGAGTATTCCTTGGATGGCTTCTGAGGTGACACCGAGTGCTGTTAGGAACTCCCAATCTTGTTCAAGTGCAACAGCTCCTATAACATCCTTGCTCAAGTTGTCACTTAATTTTTCAACTCCGACAACAAGGACATTTTCTGCTCCTGCAGCGATTTCTCTTAGCCCCATATGTATAGCTGCAGCTCCTGCTGCATTACCGAGATCAACTCCGATTACGGGGACACCTGATAGACCTAGGTAATCGGCTAGATACGGTCCCAGGTGGGATTGATTTAGTAAGTATGGTGCGGCGGCGTTTGCCACTAGTATTTTATCGATGTTTTTGGGGTTGATCCCGGCGTGTTCGATTGCTTTCTTGGAAGCCTCAACCGCGAGGCTTATAAGGTTTCTTTCCCAGTGTTCGCCCACTTTGGTTAAGCCAACTCCTCTAATGTAATATGTCATTATATCACACCTCACTTGAGTATTTTACTCCTGAATCTCGCATACATCGCGTAATCTATCTCGTATTTTCCGTTTTGTATGATTTCCATAACGGTAGGTGCTTTCGGTCTTTTTTCTAGTATCCCCTCATCTACAGTGTATATCATTGCATCACTCCCCGAACCTGAACCGTAAGAGACAACTAGTATCCTATCCCCGGGTTTAGCTACATCAAGAGTAGCGGCAAAACCCATGATCGATGACCCAGAATATGTGTTACCTATGATTCTAGAAAGAACTCCTGGTTTTATCTGTTCATCCGTAAACCCTAAGATTTTTGCTGCTTTTAACGGGAACTTATAGTTAGGCTGATGGAATATGGCATAATCAAAGTCTTTGGGCGTCAAGTTTAGGTCATCCATGATTCCTCTCGCTGCACCCAAAACCAACTCAAAGTATGCGGGTTCACCAGTAAATCTCTGTGCATGTTCTGGATATGGAGAGCGACCTCTTCTCCAGAAGTCAGGGACATCTTTTGCATAAGAGTAAGTGGCTTCGACTTTAGCTATAGCTTCACCTTTTTTGTACTCCCCGAAAATGTATGCTACGGCTCCACTAGCAGCAGTGTATTCGAGTGCGTCACCAGGTTTACCTTGAGCTGTGTCTGCGCCTATAGCCATGGCATACTTTGCCATACCGCTACCAACGAGGGCAATGCTTGTCTCCATGGCCTCGGTTCCCGCTTTACATGCGAACTCGTATGTGGCTGCCAGAATATCTTGTGGTCCTCCTATTGCAGCAGCAATAGTAACCCCGGCCGTTTTAACAGCGTAGGGGTTGGATTCACTTCCCATCAGGATTGCTCTGAGCTCCTTGGGGTTTATTCCCGCTCTTCTTAGTGCTCTCTTGGCTGCTTCTATGGACATTGTCACTGAGTCTTCGTCTCTCGCTGCAACGCTTTTTTGTAGTATGGGTGTAGGATAAACCATGTTTTCTTCGAATAGTTGGCCGTTTTGCCATATTCGGGCTATTTCTTGGTTTTGGATTCGATATTTGGGGATATATGCTCCATAACCGATTATTGCAACGTCTTTAGTTGGTTTCATTGCTTTGTTTCCATTTTGCATTTTGCTTCATCTATTTTTACGTAACTTTGAAAGGTCCAAAGGTTGTAAAAGTTATTAAGTCTAATCGGGTTTCTCACGTGTTTCTTGTCTAGTTAGTGATTGTTATTCGTTGTTTAAAAAAGTTAGTTTCTTGTATTTTTAAAACAGTAATAAAATATTTAATATTAACTTGGGCTGTATATGTTATATATATTTAATGGATGGCTTTAAATACAACTTTAAGGAAAAAAGCGGAAACAATTCGTAAAACCAAATTATGATTTTGAGAGTGTTTATCGCATGGCCACTTTTGGATCTAGCTTTACAAACTTGAAACCTTTCCCCCTCAAGAGGATTAAAGCGTCGTCTGTTATCCCTGGAGCAACTAGTATGGCTCTCAATTTATTTCCAGTAACCTTCTCATAGTAAGAAACATAACGAGATAATTGGAGTACAGCAGATAATGTGGCAGTAACCCTCTTGAATTCCAGTATCACAGTGTTCCCCTCTTTGTCTATTCCTACAAGGTCAATGTAACCATATGGTGTTGGTGCCTCTCTCTTAATTATCCTTAGACCCTCTTCGATTATTTCAGGGTGTTTTACCGCGAAATCAACCATATCTTTCTCCGAACCAATAAGCTTGAATCTTCCTCTTGATATGTGAACGCATGCGATAAAGTATACTTCGTCTACTTTTACGAAGAGTTCTTCTTTTGGTTTATCCCTTTTGCTGTAAATCACCAGTTTATTATTTTCTTCTTTCGCGATTATCTTGCTACCTGGTGGCTGCCAGTTTATAGGCATTCTCTTTTTATCCTCATGGACAAGTATTGTTCCATCTGGTTTGGTTATGATTAATCTATCACCGGGTGTTAGGCTACTCTTTGCTCGCCCCTCGTATTCTATTTCACAATTAGCAAAGATTATTAAGACGCATCTATGCTTGAATTTGTTAATGAATTCCCTCGCCTCGTATGAGCTTGGACTTTCAATTATCTCGTATTTCGCGATTTCTCGATTATTGTTTCCAAGGAAGTCATCAAGACTCAATTATGACACGTCAATAACCTTACTTGAAGAGTTTTCTATTGTACCAATTTTTATCGAAAAACAATTTATTTCATTTAAGTTTCAGTATTGATAGTGAAAATCTTTGAGGCGTTGCGTAGCTCATAAATATTCGGTTAGGGTTAACCTATTTACCCATTTTGGTTTGCTATATCGCGGTGCACTTATATGGGACAGGAAAAAATTCAAGTTAAGATAAAGTTATACGCGTTTCTAAGGGAAATGCTTGGAAAGAGGGAGGTAACCATCGAGTTAACGTCGGGTTCTTCTCTTCTTGATGCCGTATTAAAGTTAGATGAATTAGCAAACGGAAAGATTGCTAAAATAATTCTGGAGAATAAACGTAGGTTGAAGAGAAATTATGTTATTCTGGTTAACGGGCGGAAAGTTGATGGCTTTGAAATAGATTCCGTCAATTTAGAACAGGGAGATGAATTAGTGATATTCCCTCCAACTAGTGGCGGTCTCTTGTAATAAGCTTATAAACATGTTTAAGCTCTGGTAGGATTATCTTTTCTAATGCTAACTTGACGGCGCCAGTTGAACCAGGGAGAGCCACAATAATTTTTTTACCCGTAACACCCATTATTGCTCTAGACATGATTGATGAAGTTCCAATTTCATCAAAGGACATGTTTCTGAAGAGTTCCCCGAAGCCTGGTAATTCTTTCTCAATAAACGGTTTCACTGCATCTATTGTGAAATCGCTTTTGGATACTCCAGTTCCACCAATGAATACTATAAGGTTTTCCTCGTCCCTTAGTGACTCTTTAAGGGCCTCCTTTACATAGTATATTCCATCCTTAATGATATTCCTCTTAATTACTTGAACACCTTTGGATTCTAAGAGTCTAATAGCTGTCTCACCGGATTCATCGCTAATGGTTTCATTCCTTCTTATTTTCTGGTACCTTGAGGTGCTCACAATATAAATTGCACATTTTAGATTAATTGGTTCCCTAGATATATCGTTTTTTTGCATATCCATCCCTCTAATAGACCTCTAATATTAACTCGTAACCAATTGATTTTTTATTCACTTGTAACCTTAAGTTTGGGTTTTCAATGCCGAGAACGTTCTTGAGAATCCCTTCAACAGCCCCCATTAGTAGGATACCTAAAACTCGAACGACCTCTTCATCTGTACATAACTCTCCTGTTATTCTGAGTATACCTCTTCCACCGCTTAATTCTATGCCTTCAGCCTTTATGCCCTCAGAGAGCATTTCCAGTATTGATGCTATTAACTCATAAGTGTTCTCAGCGAAGGCTTCCAAGCCCTTAGCATCAATGAAAATATCCTCTTCTTCAAGTTGGTCAACCAAGGCTATACCAATTCTTCTCGCGATATTTTCAACGTCCTTGTCGAATACTATGATGAAAGCTTTTGCTAGAGCGCATGCCAGTTTCTTTGATATTAGTGATTTGTCGGGTATGCTTTCTTTAACGAACCATAATCTGTATGCTCCTATTTTTTTCTCGATTACTAAGTCCTTGGCTTTCAGGGCTTCTAGGTACTTT
>JAGSHR010000223.1 GCA_029855985.1 Candidatus Njordarchaeota archaeon | reverse complement strand
GGTAACTTTGGTGTGATATATAGGTTCTCATAAATAAATTTTTAATCAATTTCAATTAATTATTTTTCCTCTTTCTGGGAAATTAAAAATTTTAACGTTGCTCTTAATGCATATATTTTCGCCAATAGAAAGGTTTAAAAAGATATATACATAAAATTTATATTAACTTGAGAGAAAAATTTTTTAAACTTTGGTAATACGGGTGGTTCCTATGGAAAAAAGGAGAACAGATGCTAGGGAGGAAGGGGAACTAAGGTGTCCCGTTTGTGGTTCTACCAACATAGAATACGTGAAGGATTACCTAGTGTGTCTAGATTGCGGACATGTTATTGAAGAAGACATCATCGATACAGGACCAGAGAGAAGGTTCTTCACTCAAGAAGACTATACGAAGAAAAGAACCGTGTCAGGAGATACGATTTTAGGATTACCTACACATCAAATCTACATACAAGGTGACAAATTCATATCAAGACTTATTCCGAAGGACGCTAGAAATAGAAATACGCTTTATGCTATGTCCATATTGAACGAGCTTGCTGTAAGGTTAAATCTGCCAAAAAACGTTAAGGATCTAGTATTAAATTATTACAAGTTACTTAGCGAAAAGAAAACTATTAGAAAAGAGAAAGTTAAACCGATAGTAGCAGCATTAATATATATTGCCTCAAGAAAAGCGGGCGTGCCGAGACCGCTAGATAAGATATCCAAAGTTTCAGAGGTAAGAAAGAAAGATATTTCTAAAGCTTATAGAATCGTTAAAGAAACACTCAAGCTCTCAGTACCTGTTTTGGACCCAGAAAGATTTATTATAATGTTTGGTAGAGAGTTAGGATTATCTGGAGAAACCATTCAAAAGGGATTAAGGATAATTAGGGAGGTTAAAGAAAAAGGAACAATAATCGGGAGAGACCCAACAGGTATAGCGGCAGCCGCGATATACATTGCAACAAAGATTACTGGAGAGAAGATAACTCAGAAGCAGGTGGCTGAGCAAGCGGGGGTCACTGAGGTAACTGTGAGAAACAGGTACAGAGAGATTGTAAAGTTGTTAAACCTAGAAATTGATGAGGACTAAAAAACTGTTTTCTTTATAATACCCTTTAATTATTTTCTTAACTCTACCTATCTCTATAAGTGTGGGATCAAGTAAATTGATTTAATATACTCTCATGGGTTTTGCATGTGGTTGTGTCATGTTTCCATTGATTAGCAGGAAGGGTAATGTGCCTATAGTATACCAAAGGCCTGATAGCATTTCTATATTGGATGAAGAAGAGGCTGTTTCTAGGCTTTCCAGGTACTTTAGAATACTTAGAAGAGAGACAATATCAAAACAACTTATAGCCAAAATGTTAGAGGTGGATATTGACCCCGAAAAAGCGAGCTTGAGTGAACTTTGGGAGGTTCATGATAGTAAAGTTAAAGAGCTTTATGAAATGATTGAAGAGTTAAGTGACAGGGAACTAAAAGAAATGTGGAATAAAAAGGGTAAAGCGAAATACAATCTAGTTGACCTCAAAGCTGAAATTGCTCATAGATTATTAAAGCGATGTAACTTTTGCGAATGGAATTGTAATGTTGATAGAACAAAGGGCAAAAAAGGTGTATGTTTATTAGACGACAAAGCATATGTAGCTTCGATTTTTATACACATTGGAGAAGAATCCGAGCTTGTTCCATCCTATACGATTTTTTTCTCTCACTGTAACTTCAAATGCGTGTTTTGCCAGAACTGGGACATATCACAAGTTCACTCTGGTCGAGAAGTCCCCCCAGTTCTAGTTGCGGATGCGATAAAGAGTGAGTGGAATAACTTTAGGATAAGGAACGTTAATTGGGTGGGAGGCGAACCAACACCTAACCTTCACTATATTTTAGATGTAATAAGACTGGTTGACGTAAGCGTTCCAATGGTTTGGAATTCGAATCTTTATGATAGTATAGACACAATGAAGTTGCTTAAGGGTATTATTGATGTTTGGTTACCGGACTTTAAGTACGGAAATAATGAGTGTGCCCTAAAATACTCTAAGATAAGGAACTACTTTGACGTTGTGACAAGGAATCTAAAAATGTTAAGCGATTGGGGGGAAGAAATAATAATTAGGCATCTAATTTTGCCTAACCATGTCAATTGTTGTACGTTGCCAATCTTAAGATGGGTAAAGAGGAACATGAATCTCGAAAAATTAAGATTTAATTTGATGGATCAGTACAGGCCTGAATACAAAGCCCATAAATACCCTGAAATAAATCGGCCCATTAATAGGAAAGAGTGGGAAGAAGCGCTAAAAGTAGCTAAGGAGTTAGGAATAAGCCTAACTTTATAGATTGCTACTTTGAAAATAGTTTTCTCTTAATTTGTTCGATAACTTCGCTTATTCCAATATTATTTACCACACTCATTTTGATTACGTCATCGTATTTAAATCCAAAACGTTCTAATTCGCTTCTCAATATGCCAAGGTTTCTCTCGTCAGCGATATCCATTTTATTAAATCCTATTATAACGCGCTCCTTTTTGCTAAAAGTTTTGAGAACATCTTTAAGAATATTTAATTGTGATTCAGCATCTACTGCCGTTTGATTGGAGGCATCAAACATAAAAACAACTAAGTCTGGTATCGTTGCCAGCGCTTTTATCACTATTTTTTCCTCATTTTTTCTTTTTTCCATAGGTCTATCAAATAAACCTGGTGTATCTGCAATTTGCACAAGCCTCTCATCGAAATCTCTCAGCTTGATTTTCAAATGCCCAAAAGTGATATTCTTGGTTGTGAAGGGATAAGAAGCAATTTCAACCTTAGCGTTAGATATCGCTTTCACTAGCGAAGATTTGCCAGTGTTTGGTGGCCCGACAACTAATACTATGGGAAGTCTGGGGTCAAAATCAGGTAGCTTTTTCATCTTAATCGTAGTATCTCTTACTAATTCAAGTTCCCTTTTAATACTTTTCACCACGGAGATTATGCG
>JAGSHR010000021.1 GCA_029855985.1 Candidatus Njordarchaeota archaeon | reverse complement strand
CTGAGTTATGATGGTGTTTCCTACCAGTACGACGCTAACGGGAATACTGTACAGAAGAACGATAACGGAGTGGTCACCGACTATTCTTACAACGTAGAAAACCGCCTTGTGGAAGTTACCACCAACAACCCACAAGCCACGACCATCAAGTATTATTACGACCCCTTCGGCAGAAGGTTGTGGAAGGAAGTAAACGGCACCAGGACGTGTTTTATGTATTCCGATGAAGGCCTTGTAGCAGAAATGGATGCCACTGGCAACATCACCAAATCCTACGGTTACAGACCTAACTCAACCCGGACAACTGATCCGCTGTTTATGAAAGAAGAGTCTTCTTATTACTTCTACCATAATGACCACCTGGGGACTCCGCAGAAGATGACGGCTACTAGTGGGGCTGTTGTTTGGAGTGCCAAATATACTTCATTCGGCGAAGCTACAATTGATCCCACATCAACTCTTACCAATAATCTCCGTTTCCCGGGACAATATTATGATGAAGAGACAGGCTTGCATTACAACTGGCACAGGTATTATGAACCGGGGATGGGGAGGTATTTAAAGGTTGATCCGATTGGATTGGATGGGGGAATCAACTTTTTCCTTTTTGTTAAGTTAATAATAATCCCATTAATTTTGGAGACGTATATGGATTGACCAAAGAAAGCGTCGAACAATTTCTGATTTCCGGAGGACGCTTTTGTGTGCCATTGCTATCAAAGAAAAGCGAGTGGGAAATTGTATGGGAAGGGCCTATATCTTATCATGTTGATGTGATCTTCTCAGATATTTTTGGAGCAGTTGGGATTGCACATTGGATAAAGCAAAGAGAGATAAAAGAGGAAAGAAGCGTCATTAAGCGTTGGTTCTGTTGTGAATGTAATGAGTGTGGATGCAGTTGTGGCATCAAACGTAATTCACCAATAATAGAGAGCCGGTATCGGATTCATGTTCTTGAACACTTCCCTGGAACAGCTTATAGAATTTCACAAGGGTATAATCTAAAAGGTGGTGATTTTTGGTGGAGTGTAAATCCATGGACCGGTAAAACTATGACAGGGAGGATGCCTCCTGGCCCGTGATTAGGAGATAGAACGCATGGTAATCGGTAAGAGAACTTTACCATATCTATTGGTTATTCTGGTTTTTATTTTAGCTCATTTTGTTGAGTCAGGAGCTGGAGGATGTACTTTAAACAGATTCTTAGGCCCCTTGCCCGGATTCAAGTACATCTATACCGGTTCTGACGGTAGTAGGATAGAGATGACCGGGATCTCGACGGATAAAAATAATGCGGTCGAGATTAAGGAAATCACTTTTTTCCCAGAAGATATTCTTCCTCCAGACATACCCAAATCAAATTCGATTCAATACAGGCTATCCATTCTTGGTGATAAAATGATTAAGGAAAACATAAAAGGGAGAGAAATAGTTTTGCAAGAACCTCTTAGTACAGAATCAAAGCCATGGAAAATTAGAGGAAAATTTAGCAGTCGAACTAATCGTGAAGAGATCCAGTGGAAAGACAATGAATCCAAATGCAAGATTGTTGCTAAAAGTAAATCCAACTGTTTTGGAAAAGAAAGATGCATCATAACAACAGAATGTGTAGCTTCAAATTCCTCCTGCTTGATTAAACGTTTGGAAACTTATGCAGAAGGCATTGGGATGATTGAACGTATTCTAATTCTCAAAACAAAGAATGGAAAAAAGAGAGAAATATATAGATTAACTTTAAATAGAATTATTAATCTACGATGTGCGGGAGCGAAATGGCCACAACTAACAGGACCATGAATCCGTGAAGCTACAGCACAAGCTTTCATCTTCTGATCTTAGGAGCTCTAAACAGCCATTAAAGAGACCAGGACCATTAACTTTTGGGTGACTTTTGGGCTATAATCTCTTTATTCAAAGTTGAGAGTGGGAGTTTCTATAAATGAACGCGATCTTTAGACATACCCCCATTTCGAAATCCGTAAGACAATCAGATTACAATGTAATTACAAAATGTCATGACGTCGACAGTCTGTAATACAAAGCTTCAAACGCTCGGTAACCCGGACAATGTTTTCCAAAACGCAGCTCCAGCCTATGCCCCGTTCTTATAAAACGGGCACCCAAGTACAAAAGCTCCTGGACCACTGAAAATTTTCATTGTAAACTAACCCAGTTTTTT
>JAGSHR010000101.1 GCA_029855985.1 Candidatus Njordarchaeota archaeon | reverse complement strand
CTATAACGTGAGTTGATGTGTGAATTCTCCCTAAGTCTCTCTCTTCAGCTAACGTGTTATCGAGTTGCTCTAATGTGTTTTGATTTCTAATTACACCTAGCTTCTTGGCTACTTCCGAGTTGACACCCTTGATGTACTTGGCAATACCTCCTAGTTCGCTATTTGATTCAAAAGCGATATAATTGACATTCTCTTCTTGCAATTTATTTACCATTTGACTGCCTGCTAGACCAACACCTACCACCACTATATTGGTTTTTAACTCTATCATACTTGTTGCCTCCTAATAAACTCGGTTCCTGGACCTTCAAATGTTATTTCATGTAGCGGTTTCCCTAGTTCTGATGACAAAACCTCAGCTATCCTATCTGAGCATTCAGCTAAAGCTAATGGATCCCAACCTAGTCCTATTCTACTTAGAACACCCTTTATTGTTGTTGCACCCCTTTTGATTGCCTCTTTAACTTCACTTAAGGTTATTAACGGATCCCTGCAAATTATTTCGCAGGTATCTTGGGTTTTAAGGTAGTCATCTACCTCTCTTATTGACATTTCCCTAACTTTTCTTATACCATGCCTTATTGGATTATAGTTATCCTTCTCAGTTAACTGTAATCCTTCCTCAATTAGTATTTGCACTACCTCTTCAGCAATAGCAGGAGCAGCAGTTAACCCTGGAGACTGTATGGCTGCCACATTTATGAACCCCCTTAGCTCCGTTTTTCCTATGACATAATCCCCCTGTTTAGCTGCAGGTCTTACCCCCAAATAATAATATTTTATATCGTCGCTATCGATATCAGGGAATAGCCTTCTAAATTTTTTTAATATGCTTGATAAATCCTCTCGTTTTATTTCTATATCATCTTTATGTTCAGTTAAACGAAGGTTAGGACCCCAGATAGGGTAACCGTCTACGGTAACTCCCGCACCTCCTCCTTTTGTTCTTGGGTCAACCCTAAACGGAACCTCCGCTACAATGTGCTTATAATGATCCTTCTTTTCTCTATCGAATATCACCATTACCCCTATACCAGGCTCCATCTCAAACTTTCTCAGCCCAGCTTTCTCCATGATCTCATCGGAGTAAAGACCAGCCGCGTTGATAACATATCTAGTTTTAATATCTCCTCTATTAGTTTTAACCAATAACCCTCCTTCCTTCCTCGTTATCTCCTTAACTTCTGTTTCAACAACTATTTTTACACCATTTTGAACAGCATTTTCAGCTAATGCGTAAACAAACTCGTGGGGATCAGTTACACCTGCCGTTGGGATAAACAACCCGTATCTAACTTTCCTCACTATTTTTGGCTCTATCTTTCGTATTTCTTTACCCGACATTGAACGAACTATTATCCCCTTTCTTTTCAAAATTAATTTCACTAACCTTAAGAAAACACTTTGAATCAAGTTTAATGCAACTATTAGTAATCCAACTCTCTTAAAGGGAAAATCTAGCTCTTTGGCGAGCACATCAAACATTGCATTGCCCTTGAGGCATAACTCGAACTTCTTAGTTTTAAACTGAGGTATAAAAGGATGAATCACCCCCATGTTCTTACTTGTCACTCCAAAACCTACGTCAACTTCACGCTCCAATACAACAACACGTACATCATATCTTGAGAGTCGCCTTGCGATCGCTAAACCTACAACCCCTCCGCCGACAATAACAATATCACTCTCTCTAGGTAATTCCCTTTCAAACAAAAGGTATCACCATCGAAGAAAGTGAGAAAATTGCAATTAGTCATATCTAATGGAAAAAGTGTCAAACTCTCCACGGTAATCCTCGTACTTTACCTCTACTTTCTCGACTCTAGCAGCAGGTGGCCCTACGTGGCACCACTCAATTAATTTTTTCACAGCATCTTCATCACCTTCAAAAACCGCCTCAACTCTACCATCCCTAAGATTTCTCACCCAACCTTTTACCCCCAACTCATTTGCTTTATCTCTTGTAGTAGCCCGGAAAAAGACACCTTGGACTTTTCCCGATATGAAAACGTGTGCTCGGACTTTTTTACCGCTCATATTTGATTCACCGAGAATATCTTCTAGAAGTTTAATTTTCTTATCTTTTTGTCTTCATTTGAATTTTTGAGTTTTTGTATCTACATATTATTGATTGCAACAAAGGATAAGCAAGGTTTTTTGTTTGGTTTCAAAAATGTTAATTGTTTTTATATGGTTCATCAATTTTCTCAGTTCAAGTAAATTTATTTAGATTTTGAGTGTATAAATTTATCATAGTTTTTTTAAAAAAGTGAAATAAGGTAAAAAACATGGCTAATTTTTTTAAAAAGTGTATTTTATT